>JAHEMB010000237.1 GCA_024643915.1 Rhodothermaceae bacterium
GTGAAGATTCGCGGGGGGCGCTCTATGTCTATAAGACCAGGAACACTGGCCCCGTGGCTGAGGACGACACGGCCACGACCTACGAGGACCAACCCGTCACCATCGACGTGCTCGCCAACGACCACGACCCCGACGCCGACGCCCTCTCCCTCTCCCAGCCGCCCCAGCACGGCACTGCCGAGATCGTCACTGCCGGCAAGCGCGCTACCGGCGCCATTCGTTACACCCCCCAGGCCGGCTTCAACGGCGAGGACCAATTCTCCTACCACCTCGAAGACGGCGACGGCGGGGTGACGGAGGCCGTGGTCGTCGTCACCGTCGCTTCCACGGATCAGCCGCCCTCGGCGCCCGAGATCCTCACGCCCGCCCCCGGCACCACCGTCGTCGGCGGTGCCCCCGGCGAGCCGCCCCTCGATCCGGCCACGCCCTTCACCGTCTCATGGAGCGAGAGCGTCGATCCCGACGGCGATGCCCTCTCCTACCAGTGGCAGCTGGCCACCGAGCAATCCTTGTCGCCGGAGACGGTCCTGACGAGCGAGGACGTGGGGGCGGCTACGCAGTTCGAGACGACGCTGGGCGAGATCGCAGCGCTGCTGGATGCGGTGGGCGTGGTGCTCGGCGGTGAGGTGGCGCTATGGCATCAGGTGAGAGCCTTCGCCGGCGGCCAGAGCGTCTTTAGTGCGGCGGCGGCGGTGACGCTCGTGCGGGGGACGCTGACGGCGGCGGAGGGGCAGTTTGAGTTACCAACGCAAATGACGCTGGGGGCGAACTATCCGAACCCTTTCAACCGGCAGACGGTGATCCGCTATGGGCTGCCGACATTCGGTGAGGTGCGGCTGGCAATTTACGATGCGCTTGGCAGGGAGGTAGCGCTTCTGGCCGACGGGTGGCAAGCGGCGGGTTGGCACGAGGCGGTCTTCGACGGGGCGGCGTTGCCCAGCGGGGTGTACGTCTACCGGCTGGAGGCCGGGCAGCGGGTGCTGGCGCGCACGATGCTGCTGCTCAAGTAGCTCGCTCGAACGATTTATCGCGTGCCGCGTAGCTGCTCCGCATTGATGAGTCTTTACGAAGCAGCACACGCGATGGCGGCAAGGGGGGAAGCACGGGAACGGCGCGGGCGCTACGCCCCCTCGCCCACCGGCCTGATCCACGTGGGCAACGCCCGGACGGCCCTCGTGGCGTGGCTGAGCGTACGCCGCCGGGGCGGCACGTTCGTCTGGCGCCTCGAAGACCTGGATCCGCCGCGCGTGGTGCCCGGCACAGCCGAGGCCGCCCAGGAGGACCTGGCATGGCTGGGTCTGGAGTGGGACGAAGGGCCGGGCCAGGGCGGCCCCTTCGCGCCCTATGTGCAGTCGGCGCGGACGGCACACTACGAGGCGGCGCTGCAAACCCTCGCTGACGCCGGGCGCATCTTCCCCTGCCGCCGCTCGCGCAAGGACCTGATGGAACTGGCTTCTGCGCCGCATGGCGGCGGCGGGCTGCCGCCGTACCCTGCCTCGCTACGCCCCCGCCGCCTGGAGGCCGGCTGGTACGCGCGCCACCTTGCCGCCGCCCGCCCCGATGCCGCCCTCCGCTTTCAGGTCCATGACGGCCTCGTCCGCTTCGAGGACCGGGTGCAAGGCACCGTCGAGGAGCGCGTCAGCGAAACGGTGGGGGACTTCGTCCTCAAACGCCGCGACGGCCTCTACGCCTACCAACTCGCCGTGGTGGTGGACGACCTCCTGATGGAGATCGACGAGGTGGTGCGCGGCGCTGATTTACTGGCCTCGACTGCCCGGCAGATCCAGCTCATCGAAGCCCTCGGCGGCCCCGTGCCTGCCTACGCGCACGTCCCGCTCGTCCTCAATGCCGAAGGGGAGAAGCTCTCGAAGCGCGACGATGGGCTCACTCTGCGTGCCCTCCGCGCCGACGGCATCCAGCCCGAGCAACTCACCGGCTACCTCGCCTACACCCTCGGTCTGTGCGCCCGCCCCGAACCCTGCCGCCCCGAAGATTTGCTTGCCGCCTTTTCCTGGGATGCCCTTTCCCCCGACGACTGGCGGCTGCCCGACGACGCAACGGCGGTGCTGTCGCAGGTCTGACGAAAACGTATGGACGTGTGGAGGTGTGGACGTATAGACGTGCGTCCTGAAAAGTCGTCCACGCATAAAACGCCCGCCACCACGAGGGCGACGGGCGTTTCGGTTGGTGAACCTGGCACGAGGCGCTACCGTTGCGCTGTTTCGCCGAAGACGTAGATGGCGAGCGTCTCGCCCCGGCGCTCGGTGCTGACGCCGAGGACGGCCCCGGCAATCTTTGCCCCGGTGCTCGGCTCGTCGATGGCAGGCAGCAACACGCCGTTGGCGCCGACTTTGGCCGCGCGCTTGCGCATCGCCTTCAGCATCTGGCTTTCATTCGTGAAGTCCGTCTCGCCCTGCGCGTGGATGATGGCGACTTTTTCGTAGTCGCCGGGGATGTCGTCTTCCGACATGTAGATCACCACATCGTCCGGTTCGATAGGCGGGTATTTTTGGTTCGAGAGGAGGGTGGCCTGCGTCTGCACGCAGCCGGCGAGGACCAGGACGGCCAGGAGGGGAAGGAAGGATCGTTTGTTCATGGTGTCATTATCTCCGAAGAAAAAGGAAAGGCGGCGTCTACGTTAGCCGCATGAGAAGTATGCGAGCGTACGGCCTTTCCCGTTACAGCCGTCAGAATTTCACAATCGGTAACAAAAGCAGCCTCAGCCCGCCGGGAGGCGCAGCACCCAGTGGATGCGCTCGCTGGCCTCAGTCGCCGGGCGCATCGAGAAATTGTGGTAGGCGGCCAGCGCCTCGAAGTCCGTCTGGCGGAGGAGCGCCTGGATCTCAGCGAAGGTGTAGGCGCGCTGGACGTGCTCTTCGCGGTAAGTCTCGCCCTCCACCGTCAGCTCGAAGGCCGTGACGTGGCGGCGGCGCTCGCGGTCGTAGCGGCTCAGGCGGCGGTAGGCGAAACCCTCGGTCTCGTTGACGTCCTCGAAATAGGGCTCGTTGTTGATTGAGTTGGTGGGTGTGCTCTGGTCGAAGAGGAAGAGGCCGCCGGGGGTGAGGGCGTCGAAGGCGCAGCGGAAGAGGTCGAGGACGGCGGCCGCTTCGAGCAGGTAGTTCATTCCGTCGTAGAGCAGCACGAGGGCATCGACGGGCGGGTCGGTGCGGAAGTCGGTGAAGTCGGCCACTGCGAACTGGATAGGCGCGTTCTGTAACTCGGCCTTGGCCCGCGCCACGCGGATCATCTCAGGCACGGCGTCGGTGGCGGCGTACCGGTAGTCGCTAAGGGGTTGGAGTTCGAGGGCGAGCGAGCCGGTGCCGCAACCCAACTCCAGGACGGTGCGCACGCCAGGGTGATGTTGTGTCAACAGGCGGTGCGCGTAGTCCGCCCAGAAGGCGTAATCGACGTGCTCCATCACCACGTCATACCCGGCCGCCAGCGCCGAATACGGCGAGACCGATTTTGGATTTTGGATTTTGGATTTTGGATTGGAGGCCATCACGGAGTCATCTCGTCCACACGTCCATACGACCTCAGCCGGCCTTGCGGCGGGCGACGGCGTCGCTGCGGCGGCGGGCGATGTCGATGGCGAGGTAGAGGGCGCTGCGCATGCTGCCCGGCGAGGCCTCGCCCTCGCCCGCGATGTTGTAGGCGGTGCCGTGATCCGGCGAGGTGCGCACGAGGGGCAGCCCGGCAGTGAAATTGACGCCGCTCTCGAAAGCGAGCGTCTTGAACGGGACGAGGCCCTGGTCGTGGTACATCGCCAGGACGGCGTCGTAGAGGCGGTAGCCGCCGATGGCGAAGAAGCTGTCGGCGGGGAAAGGGCCGAAGACGAGGTGGCCCTCTTCGCTGGCCTGTTCGAGGGCGGGCAGGATGATCTCGGCCTCCTCTCTTCCCAGCACGCCGCCGTCGCCCGCGTGGGGGTTGAGGCCCAGCACGGCCAGCTTCGGGCGGAGGATGCCGAAGTCCTCGATGAGGCTGTGGCCGATGATGCGAATCTTTTCGAGGATGGCCTCTTTGGTGACGGCCTTGGGCACGTCCCAGATGGGGATGTGGCCAGTGACGAGGCCCACGCGCAGCCCGTCCGAGATCATCATCATCGTGAAGGCGTCGCAGCCGGCGCGGCGGGCGATGAACTCGGTGTGGCCGGGGGTGTCGTAGCCGGCCAGGGCGATGGCCTCTTTGGAGATGGGCGCCGTCACCATGGCCTCCACCTGGCCTTCGAGGCACAGGTCGGTGGCCTTCTCCACGGCTTTCATCGCCAGGCGCCCGCCCGCTTCGGTCACCTTGCCGAAGGCCACAGTCGGCTTCTCGCCGCCCGCCACATCGAGGACGGTCAGGCCGTCGTCGAGGCGTTCAGGCACCTGCTGGACGACGTGCAGGCGCACGTCGCGGAAGCCGAGCTGGTTGGCGTGTACCTTCAGCACATGCGCCGAGCCCACCACGAGCGGCTCCATGAATTTCGTCAGGCGCGAGTCGGTCAGGCACTTGAGCACCACCTCTGGCCCAACCCCGTTGGGGTCGCCCAGGGTGACGGCGATACGGGGCCGGCGAGCGGGCGCCGGATGGTCTCTATACGTCGTTGTTTCGTCCTGCATGACGGCACTCCACATGATAGGAACAGGGAGGTCGGTCGGTGCGGGGCGCCCGGCGGGGTGTGGTCACGGAAGAGGTTATCTAAAAGCATGGCTTGCTGAATGATTGCAGAATGACGAACAAGAAAGCGAAGCTTCCCGAAGGAATTGAAGATTGTTGAAGGAGGTTTTCCGTCCTTCTGCCTTCAAAAATCCTTGCTCTGCATTCGACATTCGAATGTCTTTCCGACCGCATGATCCACTAAGCAAAGGGTGCCCTCGCAAGCGCAAACGGTGCGCGCTACATCCCCTTTATAGCTTTCTGCCAGGATGAAGTTCGCGTCTACTTCAGCCGCTTGGGGTTGGCGTAGTCGCGCAGGAACTCGACGAGGAGGCGCACGCCGAAACCGGTGCCGCCGGGCGGACGGTAGGGCTTGGGCTCTCGCAGGAACGACGTGCCGGCGATGTCGAGGTGGAGCCAGGGGTAATCGACGAAGTGCTCCAGGAACTTGGCGGCGGTGATGCTGCCGGCGGGCCGCCCGCCCACGTTCTTGATGTCAGCCACTTTGCTCTCGATCTGCTCGCCGTACTCGGCGAACATCGGTAAGGGATGGACGCGGTCGCCGCTGCGGCGTCCGGCGGCCTGCATCGCGGCGAGGCGTTCGGCGGCGCCCTCTGTCTCGCTCGTCATCAGGGCCGCCGCTTCGTTGCCCAGGGCGATGACCTGCGCCCCGGTGAGCGTGGCCAGGTCGATGACGAGGGCGGGGCGGAAGGTGCGGGCGTAGGAGAGGGCGTCGGCCAGGATGAGGCGGCCCTCGGCGTCGGTGTTGAGGACCTCGACCGTCTTGCCGCTGTGCATCGTCACCACGTCGCCGGGCACGTAGGCGTTCTCCCCTGGGCGGTTGTCGGTGGCCGGGATGAGGCCGACGACGTAGAGCGGCAGCTTCAGCCGGGCGATAGCCTCGAACGTGCCGACAACCGCCGCCGCCCCCGCCATGTCCGACTTCATGGCGTCCATGTTTTCGGCGGGCTTGAGCGAGAGGCCGCCTGTGTCGAAGGTGACGCCCTTGCCGACGAGTACGATGGGCCGCTCGTTGACAGCGTTCTCGGGCTGCCACGTCAACACGGTGAAGGTAGGGGGGTCCATGCTGCCCCGGTTGACGGCCAGGAGGCCGCCCATCTTCTCTTCCTCGATGAGCGCCTTGTCCCACACCGCCGCGTCGTACCCGTGCTTCTTCCCCGCCTTCTCGATGAACTGCGCCAGCTTCGCCGCCGACTTGTCGTGGGGCGAGAGGTTGACCAGGTCGCGCGCCGTCATCACCGCCTCGGCCACCACGCGCCCGCGCTCGGCGCCGTGCCGCGCCGTCTTCTCTTCATTTCCCACCTGGAGCACGAGCCGCTCCGGCCCCTCATAGGCCGTCGCCTCCTCGTCGGTCTTGTAATTCAGGAAGCGATAACAGCCCAGCATGAAGCCCTCGACGAGCGCCTGGCTGGCCGCTTCGTCGTTGACGGAGGTGTCGGGCAGGACGAAGGCGGCGGTCGCCACTTTGCGCTCCTGCGCGATGCCGGCGCCTCGGGCGGCGGCGCGGCGGATCTGCTCGGCGTCTACGTCGGCGGCAGGGCCGAGGCCGAGGAGGGCCACGCGCTTCGCCCGCACCTTCTCGGGATAGAGCAGCACCGTCTCCTCCTTCTTCCC
>JAHEMB010000238.1:0-2199 GCA_024643915.1 Rhodothermaceae bacterium
CTCGGCACCCTGCAGCCGGGGAGCATACGGGTGGAGCGGTTCGAGGAAGCCGGCCACGTCGGTGTTGTCGCCGAAGAGGGAGACGGCCTCCCCCTCCCGGCGACACACGAGCGTGTTGACGGCGCCCACCGCCTCGGCCTGCGGCGTGCGCGCGTCTGTGAGGGGCGCCACGGCCTGTTTGTGCGGGATCGTCACGTTGGCCCCGGCAAACCCCAGCGCCTTCAACCCGGCGACCGCCTCAGGCAGATCGCCGGGTCGCACCGGGGTGGCCAGATAGGCCCAGTTCAAGCCCTGCGCCCGGAACGCCGTGTTGTGGATCAGCGGCGAAAGCGAATGGGTGACTGGATGGCCCAGGAGGGCCACCAGCTTCGTCTCCGCGTCGATCATATGCCCCGCTCCGGCTCGCACCGCGCCTGTCGCATCCGTGCCTTGCACTTCACCCATCAAAACACCGAACGGCGTCGAGGCTAGCTCTTTGCCTTCTTAAGCGGCTTCAACTCGTACTGCTCGCCCACCGCTTCGTAAATCTCTTCGTAGAGACGCTGCCAGGAAGGGTAGGGATTGTTGCGCCCGTGGAGCTTCTTGAGCCCGTCGTAGCGGAAGCGGCACGCCTTCTTAACGGCCGAGGAGGGGCCGTGCCGGTTGAGCGAGAGGGTCTTCGTGCGCAGTTTGCCATCTTCGCCGGGCACGTGGGCGCGCACGTGGACGAGTGCCCCGCGCGTGCCATCGAACTCGTAGAACATGATGCCCGGCACGCCGCTGTTGTTGCGCTGGTCGAGCTTGCGATACGGCTCGATCTCGCGGTTGCGGTAGTCCGCTGTGAACGTGTCGAGGTGCTCGTCTCGGTACTTAACGGCCTCCTTATAGGCCGCGCGTTTGCCACCGTGTACGCCGTCACTAAAGAGCTTGGAGTGATACTTCGTTTTGCCGTCCTCCTGGTAGTAGAACCGCACTTGCCAGCCCTTCGTGTCGTCCGTCTCGATGCGGATGGGTTCGTTCTTCAGCTTCGGCATGGTTCATTGTTTTGGGTGATGGGGGTGATGAATTGGGTTGTATGGCGGGAGACTTACTCGCAAGGGTAACGTGAGGTTGCGCGGTTTGGAGGGTGAAGCACCTTCCGTTAACAATTTGATAATGAGAATCGCTATTAGGAGCGGTTCGCAGCGGGGAGAGACGGGCGTGCTACGACGAATGTGTTAAAGATGAAAGGGCGCCTCGATTCATCTCGACGAGGGCAAGCAGAGGGGCGTGCAGCAAGACGAAAGGCATTAGGGGCGATGCGCAGAAAAAACCTGAAATTGCTTTTGCGCGTGGACCGTGGAGGCTGTTGATTCCATCCCCTGGATAGGTTTTCCACCCGTTGTAGCCCGCTCTCGGGTATGCAGAGGCGCCCAAAATGTCAACGCGACGGAAAGAAAGGGCGGTTCAAGCATGCTCCATCAGATAGCCGAAGGCCTCCAGCCGCCGCTGCACGCGCAAGGCGTTTTGCACCTAGTCGGTCCTCAGCCGTGCCACCATCGCAGCCAGCATGGCGCGGGTACCCACCAGAATGGACGCGTCATCCGCCACGTAATCGGGGCTGTGCGGCATGCCCACCGTGCCGGCTTCCGGGTTGCTGACGCCGAGGAAATACATCACGCCCGGCACCTGCGCCTGGAAGGAGCCGAAGTCCTCGCTGAAGGCCGGCACGGCGCCGCCCACTGTCCGGATGTTGATCTCGGGGGAAAGGGCTCGAATCCCTGCATTGGCAAGCTCCACGAGGGCGTCGTCGTTGGTCACGCCTTCCATGAATCGTTCGTCGTAGGTGGTATTGAGCGTAATCCCGGGCAGGTCCAGCGATTCAAGCGCCGCCAGCACGGCGGCCTTGGCGCGGGCGCGGTCCTCAGGGCCTGCCGTCATGATCTGCCCACGAACTACCGCTTCTTGCCCCACTGGTGAGTCGCCGGGGAAAAGCTGGACGAGGATGAAGCCCTGCGGTGCCACCTGCACGGCGCGCTGGGGCGAGAGCGTGCCCACGCCTTGCAAGGCTGCCCGGACCTGCGCAGTCGCCCCCGCCAGCTCCCCTGTGCCGCGGAGGGTCACCGATACCCGGGCGCGGCCTGCCATCATCCCGCCGGCCACGGTCGCCACGGCGCCGACATCGTACGGGGCCGTGTGCAACGCGAAAATAGCATCGGGCCGTACCGTGTCGAAGGCGCC
>JAHEMB010000238.1:2209-6268 GCA_024643915.1 Rhodothermaceae bacterium
CGCCGTCATCGAGCATCGCGTTGGCGCCCGTGCCCCGATCCTCGGCGGGCTGGAAGAGGAGCATTACCGCGCCAGCCAGGTCCTCTCGGACGGCCGAGAAGCCCTCGGCCAGGCCCAGACCGATCGTCGTGTGGACATCGTGGCCGCAGATATGGCGCACGCCGGGGGTGAGTGACCGGTAGTCGACCGGGTCCATGTCAGAGGATCGGACCGCGTCCATGTCCGCCCGGAAAGCCACCATAGGGCCGGGGCGGCTTCCTTCCAGCACACCGATCACCCCATGGCCGCCCACGCCGGTGCGCACGTCGAACCCGAGATCAGCCAGCCGCCGGGCGACCAGGCCGGCCGTGCGTTCCTCGGCGCCGGAGAGTTCGGGGTGCCGGTGGATGTCGTGGCGGATTTCTATCAGGTCCTGCTGCCGCTCCTCCACGTGCCGGGACATGCGCTCAAAAAGGCGGGTCTGCTCGGTCGTCTGAGCTCTCAGAGGGGCGACAAGGGTCAGCGCGGCGAAAAGAGCGGTAAGCAGGAGAAGTCTCAAAGCGGTCATGGATCTCGTCGGTATGCGCCGGAGCCGCGTGTCCATCCTTGTACGTGGTGACAAAGGGTACGAGTCTTGGTTTCAGAGTTTCAGCCACAATGCTGTGCACTTTCTCCCTCTCCCGTATCATGGCATGCGAGGGAGGATCAACGAAGTTCCGAGGCGGAGCTCGGGGAAGCCCTGGCGGCCAGGTAGCCGGCTCTCCCGTACCGCTCAGGGCACCACCTCCTCGACGATGGACTCGCCCTTGCTCCGGTCCCCACTCGTCCATTGCCAGCGCTCATGGAGGCGGAGGCGTCCGTCCGGCAGCATCTCGGGCGTGGACCGGCACACGCCCGTCATGAGCCTCCCGCTCTCGTTAACGTGGGCATAGCGCATGTCGAGTGCCCCGGCGGCGTCCACCGAGGCGACGAGGGTGCCGAAGCGGATCCCGCCGCCCTCGTACGTGCCCCAGACGACGTCCCCCCGCTGGCGGTAGTGAAAGACGGTCTGGTCACTGACTTCTCCGTTGGCTGTATTAGAGACGCCGCGGAAGCGGCGGCCGTCGTAGCTGATTTGCTCCATCTTTCAGGCAGGGGACAGGAAAAGTGATTGGCCGAGCGGCTCGTGCCCTATTCCTCCCGCGCGTGCATCTGATGCTGCCTCGCCGAGATTGCCACGTGACCTTTGACTGCTCGCAATGACATGCCTTCTTCCAAGGTCTGAGCGTGCGCTAAAAAAGCATCAACACGGGAGTCACGCAAGCCCGCTGCCCCCCGAGTGGCTGCTTACATGGCCGGGTCGTCTGCGCTCTCAGGTGCAGGCGTAACGAACCCGACGATGGTACCCTCCACGCTCTCCACGTAGGCCACCGTTTGCCCCCACGGCATCTCGCGCGGCGGCGTCACTGCCACTGCCCCGGCCCCGACGGCGCGCTCGAACGCGCCCGCCACATCCTCGGTCCAGAAGGCGATCTCCACCCCACTCCGGCGTGCACTCGGCGGGCGGGGATACGCGCCGGGCATCATGAACTCCCCGGCGCTGTGCGAGGCAAGGGCGATGGCGCCGTCGGCACCGAGCTCGGCGAAGCCGGCGGCCTCATCGTAAAAGCGCGGTTCGAGCCCGAAGGCACGGTGGTAGAAGTCCAGGACGGCCGGCACGTCGTCGACGTAGAGGACGACGGAGGCGAACGTCAAGTCGGTGCGCATGCTCATGGATTTGTTATAGCATGGGCGTGTGGACGTATGGACGAGAAAAAGGCTTCTCCACATCCATGCGTACAAACGTTCACACGAGTTTATGGCCGGCTGAAGCGGGGGTTGCGCCGCCCTTACGGTCAGCCAAAGGCAAGATGAGCTACAAACAACACGAAGGCCAGCCCGCTCAGTACGCTCCGCACAGCGTGTAGCCTTCCCCAGCGGCGCAGAAGCTCCAGCGTCTCCGCCGACTCTGGATCACGGCCCGCCTCCTTGAGCTGATCGTTCACGGACTTCATCCGAAAGACCGTGAAGGGCACAGCGCTCAACAGAAGCAGTCCGCCTAAAATCCAACTCCAACCGGAACCGGTGAGTCCTGCGATGAGGGAGGTGCCTGCGCCGAGGATAGCCAGCGAAGCCTGCATGGGAGCCGCTCGATGATACATGGGCGCGAAGAAGCGGCCCGGCACGGCCCCCCCGGCTTCTAGCGCCGCAGGGTGTTGGACCAGGGAGATGTAGACGGCGGCGCCGAAGAACACGCCCGCGCAGAGGGTAGCAATGAAGGCAAGGATGAGCGAGGGCATCACCACGGGAACAGTCTTAGGAGCCTTTGAACCGGCATTGTACCTAGAGAAAACCGGGTCGCGATACGTCCTATCTTCTTCGTGTCCGGGGAAGGCTGAAACCACATCAGGCCGCGTCAAAGCACCCGTCACGGGCTACTCAGTCGTCCTGGTCGCCGAGGAGGACACGAGCGCCCACGACCACGGCCCCTCCGAGCGCCCCCGCCGTAAATCCGGCGGCGCCGAACAGGATGGGCATCCCCACGAGTGCCCCGAACGCGAGTGCCGTCCCACGGTTGAGGCCCGTCGTAAAGGCGTCCACGATCAGGCCACCGACGGAGTACACCACACCGCAGGCGAAGCCGAGGACGGCCATCCGCGTGCCGAGCCAGATCGCAGGACGCAGAATATCATTCATAGTAGGAGTATACCGCTCGGGTGACAGGAGGTTTGCGCCGGCGGCCAGCCCGAGCAAGAACGCACCGGTGGCGTGGATGTGTATCCCCAGGGGTTCGGGGACGGCCATCAGGGGCGCTAACCGGAGCGAACGCGTGCTGTTGCGCATCGCAGGCCGGGCCGAGGCGGTGTGGGGACGCCAGAGGCCGCCTGGGTCCGCTTCGCTGTTCGCGAGGGCGAGGCCGTAGCGCGGGAGGCCGAACGGCCCCCCATGCCCTTCCGCTGCGGCGCGAAGCTGGCGGGCGCTCGGTCGCGATGCGCGCCGGCCTCCGTCCTTCGAGTCGATGGAAAGGAAGACGCCGATGCGGGGCGTGATCGCTCCGACGCCGATGGGCCTGCCATCCACGGTGGCGGCTGGCTGGACGGTCGGCGGATCCGTCTCTGCGTTCTGCTGGTGGTTCCGAGAGGTACCAGGGTCGGCATCCCTCTCCTCGGTCGAGAAGGTGCCCCGCGTATCGATGATCTCGCCGTCGAGCAGGACCTCGCGATCACCCGGGAGGCAGCCGAGGGTCCCGATATCCGTGGGGTTCTGCGCCGGGCTCTGGACAGACATGGGCACGTCGCTCACGGTCCCGAGCGTGCCCTTGGCTGGGCGGACTGGAGCAGGCGATTCGCTCCATTCGGGGCTGCTCAGTCGCTCGCACGCCTCGGTCTCCGTGAGGTCGCCGTCTCCTGCAGGCCCGACGTGTGGAAGGGGTTGGGCGCCGGCGGCGGACGCCATGAACAGGGTCAGCGCCACAGAGAGAACACGCATGGGTCCCTTGGGGGTGTGCTGGAATGATTTGCTATGCGCCGTTCTTCACCTTCTCACTCGTGGATTAGGACATTATTCTCAGCGCGATATAGGGGACAACGTTCAGGACCACAAACGCGAGTCGATATTGCTGAAAAACGCGGAAAAACGTTGCCTTCGCTTCTTCTTTGGCAATGCCAAACATCCTGGCACTGAGGTCTCCAGCCCATTCGTGAAAGACGCTGAAAAACAGAAGCACGAGCACGAGGACGCCAAAATTGAGGGCGGTACACCAGCCGAAGAAGGTCGCAAGCGTTTCAATTGAAGTCATGATAGGGTGTCTCCTCTTGATGGTTCTCACATGGTGCGGGCGTTTCTCATCTCGGGGACGACAAAGGGACGAATGCGGGCGTCTCCAAGGCACATCATGGGGGCGATAAGCTGCCACGCCGCCGGTCGGTGGGGACTGTTTCATTGCCGTCTCCGATGGCGCTGCGCGGACGGTACGAGGCTCAGTCGGCGTCTTGAGGGATGGCAGTATACATTACGAAGTTGTCGCCCTCCCGTAGAGGCACCTCGACAATATACCATCTA
>JAHEMB010000239.1 GCA_024643915.1 Rhodothermaceae bacterium
CTTCGCGAGCCGGTGCGTCTACCTTTTTCGTTCCCCGATGCCGAGACGATGGAACCGATCCAGGGCGCCAACGGCCAGATGGTAGGGGTGCTGCGGCGGCGGCAGCACGCGCTCGAAGCCGTGATCGGCCTCTCCGCCGAAAGGATCGACGACCAGGTGGTGCGCCTCACGGTACGCGTGGAGAACCAGACGCCGGTGCCGACCGAGAAGCTCGACGACCAGAACGAGGTGATCCTGCGCACATTTGCCTCTACCCACACCGTACTGCACACCCCCGATGGCGTTTTTCTCTCCCTGACGGACCCGCCGGAGCAATACGCCGAGGCGGCGGAGGCCTGCACCAACGTGGGCACGTGGCCCGTCCTCGTCGGCGATGAAGCGAAAAACGAGCGCGACACCCTCCTCTCCTCCCCCATCATCCTGCCCGATTACCCGGAGATCGCCCCTGAAAGCCCCGGGTCCCTTTTCGATGGGCTGGAGATCGACGAGATTTTGACGCTCCGCATTCTGACGATGACGGACGAGGAGAAGCGCGAGATGCGCGGCACCGACGAGCACGCCCGCCAGCTCCTCCAGCGCACCGAATCACTCACGGGCGATCACCTGATGCAGATGCACGGCACCATGCGCGACCTGCGGCCCTTCGACGAAGCCTTCGGCGAGGATTTCTTCAACACCAACGCTCACCTCGACGCCATCGCCGTAGACGGCATCCGCTACCGCACGGGGGACCGCGTCCGCATTCGCCCACGTGGGGGCGCCGACATCATGGATATCGCGCTCAACGGCAGGACGGCTATCATCGAAGCCATCGAGCAAGATGTGGAGGAACGCATCCACTTCGCGCTCGTCATCGACGACGATCCGGGCAAGGACCTGGGCATGATGCGCCAGCCGGGGCATCGCTTTTTCTACACGCCGGAAGAAGTTGAACTGGTGGAGGCCGCGCCATGACCAAACGCATCCTCCTCGCCGGCATCGGCAACATCTTTCACGGCGACGATGCCTTCGGCGTGGAGGTGGCCCGCCGCCTCACAAACGAAACCCTGCCCGAAGCCGTCCACCTCGCCGACTTCGGCATCCGCAGCTACGACCTCGCCTACGCCCTGATGGACGGCTACGAAACGGCCATCCTGATCGACGCCACCCAGCAGGGCAAGCCCCCGGGGACGCTCTACGTGATCGAGCCCGACATGGCAAGCCTGGCGGAGCAGCCGGGCGAGGCGGTCAACGCGCACAGCATGAACCCGGTGCGCGTGTTGCAGATGGTGCAGATGATGGGCGGGGAGCACGGACGGCTCCTCGTCCTCGGCTGCGAGCCTGCCGTGCTGGACGCGCCGGACGGCCACCTCGGCCTCAGCGAGCCGGTGGCCGCCGCCGTGCCCAAAGCCATCGAAATGATCCACGACCTTCTGGAGGAACTGCTTTCGGAAGGAGAACTCTTTGCAGCGGGCCAGCCAAAGGCCCCTCACCCTTGAAACGAGAGGAAAATCCAATGGGACGCATCATCAGAACGCTGTTCGCCACCCTGCCGCTGATCGTCGCCGGCCTCGCCATCGGCGCCTCCATGCCAGAAATCAAGCGATACCTGCGGATGAAGAAGATGTGAGCCGCCGTCGGCGTTGACGGCGGTCGCCGCTCACCAGCACGGAGGATACTATGAACGTCTGGCTCATCATCTCCATCGCGGTGCTCGTTATCGCGGCGGGCACGTTGCTCTTTGCCCTGCCCCAGATCCGCCGCTACTTCAAGATCAAGAACATGTGATTCGTGAAACGTGACGCGTGAAACGTGAGGTTGTCGATAGCAAGGCGTCTCAGCTGAGCACCCTCACGCATCACGTTTCACGCATCACGCATTACGCCTCCCGAACCCCGGCGCCCTACCTGCGCCCTACCTTCATCGACGCCCCAAGGACCATGTGCCTCGCCATACCAGGACAGATCAAGGCTTTCGACGCCGATCAGCAGTTCGCCACCGTCGACGTTTCGGGCGTCCGGCGCAAGGTCAACGTGGACCTGTTGCGCGAGGACGGCCTGGACGAAGACGACTGGGTGCTGATCCACGTCGGCTTTGCCATGAGCAAGATCAGCGCCGCGCAGGCCGAGGAGCAGCTTCGGTTACTGACGATGCTCGGCGAGGCCGCCGCCGCCATCGAAGAAGTTGAGGGCTACCAGTTCGACGACGAGGACGATCCCTGGCCGTCCGGGTAAGCTCCAAGGTCTATCGAAGCACCCTTTGGAATTTGGGATTTGGAACTTGCCCGAAGGGCTTTTTCACCCATACTGACTATCTTCTATGAACGACGATTTCCTCACCACCTACCTGAACGATCATCTGGCGGGGGCGCAGATGGGCATTCAGGTAGCCAGAGATTGCCTGAAGCACAATCCGACGGGGCCGCTCGGCGACTTCCTGGTGGTGCTGCTGGCGGAGATTGAGGAGGAGTACGAGCAGTTGAAGAACGTACCGGCCCGGTTGAGCAGCACAGAAAATCCGGCCAAGAAGGCGGCCTCGCGGGTGGCGAGTAAAGTGGCCCGGCTCAAGCTGAAGGATGCCTTCTCCGGCTACACCGACTTGACCCGGCTGGAAGAGTTGGAGGGCCTGGCCCTCGGCGTCCACGGCAGGCAGAAGCTCTGGGCCGCCCTCGAAGCCGCCTGCGGGTCGGACGAGCGCTTCAGCGACTTCGACTTTCCCGCCCTCCAGGAGCGTGCCCGCCGCCAGCACGACGGCCTCGAACACCACCGCCTCGAAGCGGCCCGCAAGGCCTTCGCACCCATTGCCAAAACATTCAGACCCTTATGAAATACGTCGACGAGTTCCGCGACGGCAGGCTCATCGAGAGCGCCGCGAAAGAGATCCGGCGGCTTGCCGATCCGGGCCGGCACTACCGGATCATGGAGGTGTGCGGCGGCCACACGCACGCCATCTACCGTTACGGCCTCAAGGATCTCCTGCCCGAGAACATCGAACTCGTCCACGGCCCCGGCTGCCCCGTCTGCGTCCTCCCCATGGGCCGGGTCGATGACGGCCTCGACATTGCCGAGACGAGCGGCGCCATCTTCACCGCTTTCGGCGACATGATGCGCGTGCCCGGCTCCAAAGGCAGCCCGCTCGAATACAAGGCGCGCGGCATGGACGTCCGCATGGTCTACTCCCCTCTCGACGCCCTCAAGATCGCCCGACAAAACCCCGACCGCGACGTCTTCTTCTTCGCCATCGGCTTCGAGACCACCGCGCCCTCGACGGCCCTGACGCTGCGCCAGGCCAAAGCGATAGGGGTGGAGAATTTCAGCGTCTTCAGCAACCACGTCACCATCATCCCCGCCATCCGCGCCATCCTCGACTCGCCCGACATGCGGCTCGACGCGTTCATCGGGCCGGGGCACGTCTCCACCGTCATCGGCTGCCGCCCCTACGAGTTCATCGCGCGCGACCACGGCACGCCCGTCGTCGTCTCCGGCTTCGAGCCGCTCGACCTCATGCAGTCCATCGTGATGATCCTGCACCAACTCAACGAGGGGCGGTCGGAGGTGGAGAACCAGTATGCGCGCGTGGTGCCGTGGGAAGGCAACCTGCCGGCGCTCCGCGCCCTGGCCGAGGTGTTCACCCTCCGGCCCTACTTCGAGTGGCGGGGGCTGGGCTTCATCTCGCAGTCGGCACTGGGGTTGTCGCCGGCCTATGCGGCGTTCGATGCCGAGGTGCGCTACGAGGTGCCGGGCGTCCGCGTGACCGACCCGAAGGCAGCGCAGTGTGGCGAGGTGCTCAAAGGCGTCCTCAAGCCGCACCAGTGCAAGCTCTTCGGGAAGGAATGCACGCCCGAGCATCCCATCGGCGCGCTCATGGTTTCGTCGGAAGGGGCCTGCGCGGCGGAGTTCCAGTACCGCTTCCGCATTGAGGAGTTGGAGATTCTTGAACAATGAGCAATGAGCAATCAGCGATCAGCTTCCAGACAAAAAAGCTGAATGCTGATCGCTGATTGCTGAAAGCTATGCTCAAAAACACCAACGGCGTCGCCGTCCGCTTCAGCGACCCGCAGATCGAGATGGCGCACGGGGCGGGGGGCAAGGCCACGCGCCGCCTCATCGAGGGGTTGATTTCACCGCTCCTGGGCAACCCGGCCCTCGCGCCCCTGGAGGACGCCGCCGTGATCGAGATGGGTGGGCAACGGCTGGCGCTAACGGCGGACAGCTTCGTCGTGCGCCCGCTGCGTTTCCCCGGCGGGTCCATCGGCGAGCTGGCGGTGAACGGGACGGTCAACGACCTCGCCATGGCCGGCGCTACGCCCCTCGCCTTGCTTGCGACGCTCGTGCTGGAAGCGGGCCTGCGCGCCGAGGACTTGCAGGCCGAGATTGAGGCAATGGGCCGCGCAGCAAAGGCAGCCGGCGTCGCCATCGTCGGCGGCGACACCAAGGTGGTCGAGCACGGCAAGGCGGACGGCCTCTACGCCACCACCGCCGGCCTCGGCCTCGTCGATACGCGCCTCGACCTCGGCGTGGATAAAGTACGCCCCGGCGATAAGGTCCTCCTCTCCGGCCCCATCGGCGACCACGGCATCACCATCCTCCTCGCCCGCGGCGAGCTGGACCTGGAAGCCGACCTGCAATCCGACACACGCCCCCTCACGCCGTTCGTCCAGGCCCTCGCCGAGCGGATCGCGCCCGGCCTGCGGTGGATGCGCGACCCCACACGCGGCGGCGTTGCCTCGGCCCTCAACGAGTTGGCCCGGGACACCCGGCTGGGCGTCGTCCTCTCCGAAGAGAAGATCCCCCTCCGGGCCGAAGTGCGCGGCGCCTGCGAGATCCTAGGCCTTGATCCCCTCCACATCGCCAACGAGGGGCAGTTCGTCGCCATCGTAGCACCTGAGGTAGCGGACGAAGCGCTCGACGTGCTGCATGGCATGCCGGGCGGCGAGGGCGCCGTCCTCATCGGCGAGATCCGCGAGCAGCCGGCACGGGCGGTGCTGGCCGTCAGCAGCTACGGCGGCACCCGCATCGTCGATATGCTCGTCGGCGACCCGCTTCCGAGGATCTGTTAACCTTCACGAGTGAGTTCAACCAATGAAATTCTACGATCAGTACCCCATGATGCGACCCTACCAGGGCAAGAACTTTGGTAGGGATGATACCCCTGCACTGCTACTTGTAGGCGAGAGTCATTACTTGCCAGAAGGAGCAACACAGCACCTTTCTCCTGATAGCTGGTACACAGGCGACAGCAGTTCGCTGAACACAGAGGAAGCTAAATGGATAAATACTGCGTGGGTTGTCGAGGAAGCCATTAATACTGAATTTCGAATTAAGTCACACTCAATATTCAAGCGCTCGTTTGAAGTTATAAACGATTACGGGCCTCGATACTCGCATTTCAAACATGTCTCCGACGATGTAGCCTTCTATATCTTCTTCCTCCGTCCCGGTGTTTATAAGCAATCTCTTGGTGTTGCTGCTCAGGACATTGATCTCGCCAACCAGATCTTTCGTGTCCACTTCGAGGCGCTGAAGCCCGATGCAGTGGTCTTCTTGTCGAGGCTTGCATACCTGCATCTCTCTTCAGACTTATATTGTGATCGAGTCATTGCCACGCCACATCCGGGATGCTCATGGTGGAATAGAACCTCAGCCAAGTACGAAAATCGGAAAGGGCACCAGATCCTCAGAGACTTTGTCTGCTCACTAGATTGGCCTCAACGCCACATCAAGAACAGGAGTTGACCCCCTTACAATCCGTTACATCAGACCCGACACTATGCGAACCAACGCGCCCGAAGCTACAACGGCGCCAAACGTTGCGCCTCTGTGCCGGGCTGAAAGGCCGCGCCCGGCCCATCAGCCCAGATCGTAGTTCCGTTCGAGAAAGCGGCGGATGAGGCGGTCGAAGAGACGCGAGTCGCCGCCGCGCACGTAAAAGGCGCCAGCGATGGCGATGATAAGCGCGCCGAACGTGTTCACGATCAGGTCCCCCATCGTGTCCGGTAGGCCCGACTTCTGCATATTCATCCCGAAGAAGCCGTCCATCGCGAACTCGAAGATCTCCCACACGACCCCGATGGCCTCGGCGAAGGCGAACGAGAAGAGGCCGACGAAGAAGGGCGAGAGGCTCAGCTCGGCGCGCTGCTCCCTGTTGAGGACGTAAACGAGGAGGAAGCCGAGCAGGCCCATCAGCACGCCGGAGGCTGTGTGCAGCACCAGATCCCACCACCAGAACCGCTCGTAGTACGACCGGATCTCCCCCAGAAAGAGCGCCGCGAAGACAAACGT
>JAHEMB010000240.1 GCA_024643915.1 Rhodothermaceae bacterium
CGCCGTGGACGACCGCATGCGGACGAACCTCACGAACGTATGGGCCTGCGGCGATTGCGTGGAGGTCGAGCGCGTCGTCGATGGAAAGAAGATTTATCTGCCGCTCTCGCCTGTGGCGTTTCGGACGGGGCGGGTGGCGGCGCGCAACGCGGCGCGGCAGGGGCGGGGCGGCCCGGCGCGCTTCCCCGGTGTCTGCCCGGCCTCTGCCGTGCGCGTCTTCGGGATCGAGGTGGCGAGCGTTGGCCTTAAGCTGAAAGAAGCGCAGGAGGCCGGCTTCGATGCGTTTGCCTCATCCATCCAACACTGGTCGCGCGTCAAGATCTATCCCGGCTCCAAACCCCTGCACGTCCGCTACGTGGTGGAGCAAGGGCGGGGGCGGCTGCTGGGGGCCGAACTCGTGGGCGAAGAAGGCGCCGCCCTCCGCGCCGACGTGCTCGTGCCCCTCGTTCGTGAGGGCTGGACGGTGGCGGCCCTCTGGGACCTTGACCTGATCTACCACCCGCCCCTCGCCCCGTCCCTCGACCCCCTCCTCATCGCCGCCCGCGAAGCCATGAAACGGCTGGAGGATGGAGGATAGAGGATAGAGGATGGCGCTTTTCCCTCCATCCTCCATCTACTATCCTCCATCAGCCCTAGCGTGCCTGGGCGAAGGCTTCGCCCTCGTTCCACTGGGGCGTGACGCCCTGGAAGGCCAGCCGGTAGCCCATGCGGAGGGCGACGCGCGTCTGCTGCAACAGGCCGCCCATCGACCACGCCGGGTCGAACTCGTCGGAGGGCTGGTGGTAGCGCGTGCGGTTGTAGCCGCCCTGCACCTCGTCGTAATAGCTCGCCGGCTGGTTGCGATACGTCCGCCCCGTCTCGATGAAAACGGCGGGCACGCCTGAGCGGGCGAACGCAAGCTGATCGCTGCGGAAGAAGAGGCCCTGGTTAGGCTGCGGATCGGCGGTGACGGTCATGCCTTCCTCGACGGCGGCCTCCCGCAGCAGGTCCAGCATCTCACTCCGTTCTGCCCCGATGCCCACGATGTCGTCTGTCTCGCCGTAGATGTTGCCTGAATCGACGTTGATGTTGGCGACTGTCTGCTGCATCGGCATGACGGGGTTGCGGGCATAGAACTCGGCGCCCAGCAGGCCCGATTCCTCTGCCGTCACGCTCGCGAAGAGGACCGTGCGGGCGGGCTTCGTCGGGGCGGCGGCAAATGCCTCGGCCAGCTCTAGCAGCATCGCCACGCCCGAGGCGTTGTCCACCGCGCCGTTGTAGATCGAGTCGCCCTCGACGGGAGTGGCTATGCCGAGATGGTCGTGGTGGGCGGTATAGATGATGGCCTCGTCGGGGTTCGTGCGCCCGGTGATCTTGCCGATGACGTTGCGCCCCGCGAACTCGCGCACGGTGTAGTCGGCGTCGTAGGAAGCGGTGATGGGGAGGACCTGCGGCTCGAAGTCGCGGTCGTTGGCGGCGGCGAACCATTCGTCGAGGGTGGTGCCGGCCATCTGGGCGAGCTGCTCGGCGGTCTCACGCGTGATCCAGCCTTTCATGGCAAGCGGATTTTCGGGCGGGGTGGCGAGCTGAATCTGCGGGCTGCGCGCACCGCCTGAGAGGACGGTGAACGGATAGCCGGCGGTGCCGAGCGTGTGGATGAGCAGGACGCCCTTCGCCCCGCGCCGCCGTGCCTCCTCGTACTTGTACGTCCAGCGCCCGTAGTAGGTGAGCGTGTCGCCCTGGAACAGGTTTGGCTCCTCGTCGCCGGCGATGGGGTCGTTGACGAACGAGACGAGGATCTTGTCCGTCACGTCCACGTCCTTGAACGCATGCCAGTTCTCCTCCGGCGCGTCGATGCCGTAGCCGACAAAGACGAGCTGCCCTTCGGTCTCCACACTCTCGTCCGTCAGATCGGTGCTGGCGATGAAGTCGTCGACGAAATCGAGCGCGACCGTCTCGCCGTCGTGGGCGCGGAGGGTAAGGGGGCCGCGCGGTGCCGGGGTCGCGCTGACGAGCGCGACCTCCTGGAAGAACGACCCGCCCACCGCCGGCTCCAGCCCCGCCGCCCGCATCTGCTCGGCGATGTACTCCACGGCGAGGTCCTCGCCGGGGGTGCCGGGGGCACGGCCCGCCATCTCATCGGAGGATAGGTGCTGGAGCTTGGCGCGGATGCCCACGCTGTCGAGGGCAGCCATCATGTCGGGCAGCACGTCGCCCGTCATTTCAGGCCCCGCCGGCTGGGAGTCGCCGCAGGCGGTGAGGAGGAAGGGCAGGAGGAGGAAAAGAAAAAGGGGCTTGCGCATCGTAACCGGGAAATGAATAGCGATGAATGAAGGACGCCGCGCCTCGGGAGCGAAGCGCGAAAGCGGTGCTAAAGATAAAGCAAAACGCTGACGGTGTTCCGAGCGAGGAGGCTCAGCCGAGGCGATGGAAGCGAAGCAGGATAACGGCGGTACAGCGAGAGCCACTCTGTCGACTCGTCACCACGGAAAATGAGGAAGCAATACCACGCGCGCCCGTCTGACCAGGGCCGCCTGATTTGGGATGTAGATCGCCTCGTTGAACTGTCGGCTGGGTTCCCGATCCAGAAGATGTCTCTCGACGAAATCCGCGAGCTCGACGAGCCGTACTGGTTCGGCGGCGAGGGCGACCGGCCCACCTGCCGCGCCGTGGCCGAGCACGCCCGCCTCATCCAGGAAACTGATCTGCGCCACCCCATCATCCTCTCCGCCGACGGGCGCGTGATGGACGGCATGCATCGCGTGGCGAAAGCCTACCTCGAAGGCTGTGCAACCATCGCGGCGGTCCAGTTCGAGAAAGATCCACCGCCCGACTACGTGGACGTCGACCTGGACACCCTCCCGTACGATGATGCCTGACCGAGCCTGCAAATGGCGCGTCGGTCCGGCGTCATGCCGGCGGTTTGCGGCGGCGTTCGTCGTTGAAGAGGATGGAAAGGATAAGGACGAAGCCGCAGGCCGCCGCGCCGAGGAACAGCAGCATGGCCAGGCCGGGGTAGCCGAAAATCGTGAAGGTCGTCTGCACCCTCATCATCAGGGCCGCGCCGATGATGAGGGCCGCCAGCACGAGGCTGATGGACAGCCGGTTGGCAATGCTATGCAGGTTGTGCAGCAACCGAACCTCGTCGAGGGTGCGGATGCGCAGCTCGAACTCGCGGTTGACGAGGGCATCGAGGAGCGTGTTGAGGCGGGCGGGGAGCTTCTGCACCAGCTCGTTCATCTCTAGCGCGGAGGAGAAGACGTTGCCGGGCGAGAGCTGCCGGAGCATCCGACGCTGCATGATGGAGGTGGCGTGCGCCCGGATGACCTCGTTCGGGTTGAACGTGGGGTCGAGCGTGCGGCCCACTTCGTCGAGGTTGAGGAGCGTCTTACCCAGCAGCGTCAACTCGGGCGGGGGCCGGATGCCGCACGCGCCCGACAGCCGGGCGATCTCCAGGAGGATGCGTCCCACCTGGATCTCTTCCAGCGTCATGTGCTGGAAAGCCGTCACGAGGTCTGTCACCTCCCGGCGGAAGTGGGCGGCGTCGTAGTCTTCGAGGCAGGTGCTGATCTTCACGCTACGCTCGGCCACCTCGTGGCCCTGTCCCTCGCTCACGGCCAGGAGCAGCTTCAGCAACTCCTCCTGCATCTCCAGATCGACGTGGGCCACCATGCCCAGGTCGATCAAGGCCAGGCGCGTCGGGCCGTCCTCCTCCGGGTTGGGGCGGACGATAAAGACGTTGCCGGGGTGCGGGTCGGCATGGAAGAAGCCGTCGACGAGGACCTGGTCGAGGTAGGCTTTGGAAAGGGTGTCGGCGAGGGCGGCGCCGTCGAACTCCAGGCGGGCGAGGGCGCTGAGCGCGGTGATCTTGGTGCCGGCCACGTAGTCCATCGTCAGCACACGCGTGGTAGTGTAATCATCGACCGGCTGGGGCACCACGAGGAGGTCGTACCGGTGCATGTTCTGGCCGAGGGTGACGAGGTGCTGGGCCTCCCGCCGGTAGTCCAACTCGCGCAGGAGCGTCTTACGAAACGCATGGAGCACGTCCTGGAAGGCAAAACGCCGGCCCACGTCCGTGTGGGCATCGACGAAGGAGGCTATCTCGTCAAGCGCCTCCAGGTCTTCGAGGACCTGCTGGCGGATGCCGGGGCGCTGCACCTTCACCACCACGGCCCGCCCGTTGCGCAGGTGTGCCCGGTGCACCTGCCCGAGCGAGGCCGCCGCGAGGGGCGTCGCCTCAAACGTCTCGAACGCCTTGGAAAGCCGCACGCCCAGCTCATCCGAAACGATCTGCTCGATCTCCTCGAAGCTGAAGGGCGCCACGCGGTCCTGCAAGCGCGCCAGGGCGTCCAGGTAAGGCGCAGGCAGCAGGTCGGGCCGCGTCGAGAGCATCTGCCCGAGCTTGATGAACGTGGGGCCGAGCTGTTCGAGGTCGTCGGCGAGTTGCTTCGGGTCGCCCTCTACTTCGGCTTCGGCCAGTTCTTCGTCGAGGAACGCCTCCTCAAAGCCCGCCGTGCGGACGAGGTCGCCCTGGCCGTAGCGCAGGAGGAGGCGGGCGAGGTCTTTGTAGCGTTTCAGGTGGGAGGGTTTGAGGGAAAGGCTCATGCCGGGCGCGGGCTATGGGGTTGGGCAGGGAGAATATCGCGCGCGCCGCGAAAGATCCAGTCTGTTTGTGAGATTCCCGCCCCGGATGCCTGTGCCCGGTGGGAAACCGGCGGGGCCTCTCCGGCTTTGAACCCTCCCTCGGTCATTCCCGGTCCTCTCGGGAATGGCTTTATTGTGTCTAGGAAACATGATGCGTGAGGATGCCTGCCTCATCGGCTCAGGAAGGCCCCCTCAGGCATCACGCAGAGACCCCATGCTCCAACTTCAAAATATATCCCTCGCCTTCGGCGGGCAGCAGGTGCTCGACGGGCTGACGTGGACCGTGCGCATGAAGCAGCGCATCGGCCTTATTGGCCCCAACGGCGCGGGCAAATCGACGCTCCTGAAGGTGATGGCGGGCCGCCTCCAGCCGGACGAAGGCACGCTCGCCCGCACGACCGGCCTGACGGTGGGCTACCTGGAGCAGGACGCACAGGAGGACGAGAGCGAAGCCACCGTCCTGGCCGAGGCGATGAAGGCGTTCGATGCCGTGCTGGCCCTGCACGCCGAAGAGGAGCGCCTGACGGCGGAACTGGACGCGGAAGAGGATCACACGACGGAGAAGTACGAGAAGCTGCTGCACGCCCTGGAGCGCGCCCACACCCAGCTTGCCACGCATGAGGCGCACCTGATCCAGCCCCGCACCGAGGCCGTCCTGACCGGGCTGGGCTTCGAGCCGGACGAGCTGGAGCGCCCCCTCCGCACCTTCTCCGGCGGCTGGCGCATGCGTGTGGCTCTCGCTCGCCTCCTCCTCCGCCGCCCCGACATCCTCCTCCTGGACGAGCCCACCAACCACCTCGACATCGACAGCATCGACTGGCTCGAATCCTACTTGAAAGGCTACGCCGGCACCGTCGTCATCGTCAGCCACGACCGCTATTTCCTCGACCGCATGGTCACCTCCATCGCTGAGGTGGCGAACGGGCAGGTAACCGAGTACGCGGGCAACTACGCCTTCTACCTCGAAGAGCGGCAGCAGCGGCGCGAACTGCAACAGGCCGCCTACGAGAACCAGCAGAAGCAGATCGCCGATACGGAGCGGTTTATCGAGCGCTTCCGTTACAAGGCGAGCAAGGCCAGCCAGGTGCAGAGCCGGGTAAAGATGCTCGACAAGCTCGAACGCATCGCCCCGCCGCCGCCGGATGAGGCCGCCATCACTTTCCGCTTCCCCGCCGCTGAGCGCTCGGGTAAGGTTGTCCTCGAACTGTCCGACTTCTCGAAAAGCTACCCTGCGCCGGAGGGCGGCGAGACGGTCGTTTTCGACGGCGCCGGGCCGCTCGCCGTGGAACGGGGTGACAAGATTGCCCTCATCGGGAAGAATGGCGCGGGCAAATCGACCTTGCTGCGAATGCTGCGGGGGACTGAGCCGTTCGAGGGCACGCGCACCCTCGGCTACCGCGTCGAGATGACCTATTTCGCCCAGCACCAGGCCGAAGCCCTCGACCCCTCGCATACCGTCCTCGACGCCCTCCGCGCCGTCTCGCGCGGCTACGACGAGACGTACCTCCGCTCCCTCCTCGGCGCCTTCCTCTTCACCGGCGACGACGTGTTCAAAAAGGTCGGCGTGCTCTCGGGCGGGGAGAAGAGCCGGGTGGCGCTCGCCCGC
>JAHEMB010000241.1 GCA_024643915.1 Rhodothermaceae bacterium
TGGTCACGTCCGTGGGCGTCGGTCAGGAAGGCCTCGCTCCGCGTGGCCGTCCACTTGACGGGCTGCTCCAACTTGCGCGAGGCCCACGAGACGACGACCTCCTCGGGGTAGTGCGGGATCTTGCTGCCGAAGCCGCCGCCTACGTCGGGCGAGACGATGCGGACCTTGTGCTCGGGCAGGCCGAGGACGAAGGCGCACATCAGCAGGCGGATGAGGTGCGGGTTCTGTGAGGTGAGGTAGAGCGTCAGGTAGTCGCGCGCCGGGTCGTACGACGCCAGGGCGGCGCGGGGCTCGATGGCGTTGGGCACCACGCGCTGGTTGACGAAGTCGAGCTTCGTCACGTGATGCGCACCCGCGATGGCCTGATCGGTGGCCTCCCGGTCCCCCAGCTCCCAGACGAACGACGAGTTGTTCGGCACATCGTCGAAGAGCAGGGGTGCGTCGTCCTTGATCGCCGCGTGCATGTCTACCACCGCGTCGAGCATTTCGTAATCGACTTCCACCAGCTCCGCCGCGTCGGCGGCGGCGGCCTTGCTCTCGGCGATGACGACGGCGACGGGGTCGCCCACGAAGCGCACCTTGCCCACCGCCAGGACGGGGCGCGGCGGCTCCTTCATCTGGTCGCCGATCATCCACCCGTTGGGCATCCCGTTGACGCCGTCGCCGGAGAGATCTTCGCCCGTATAGACGGCCACGACCCCCGCGTGCGCCCGCGCCGCCGAGGTGTCGATCTGGTTGATGTTGGCGTGGGCGTGGGGGCTGCGGACAAAATGGGCGTAGACGATGTGGGGCAGCACGATGTCGTCCGTGTACCGCCCTTTCCCGGTGATGAACCGCCGGTCCTCTACGCGCTTGACGGATTTGCCGATGTAATCTGGCATGGCTTGAAAATGGTTGTCGGTTATCAGTTGACAGTTGTCGGTTGGCTGCCATCGGTCTGGGCGAAGAAATCGTCAACCGACAACCCCTTTAGGCCGTCATCTCTTCTTTCGGCTTGATGATCTCCTCAGGGAAGCGATCCTCCCCCACCTCCATCTCGTCGAGGTGCTCGCTGCTGCGATGGGCGGCGGCGTGGCGGACGGCGCGGACGATGTTGTGGTAGCCGGTGCAGCGGCACAGGTTGCCTTCGAGCGCGTGGCGGATCTCGGCCTCGCTCGGGTCCGCGTTGTGGTTGAGGAGGTCGGCGGCGGCCATGATCATGCCGGGCGTGCAGAAGCCGCACTGGAGGCCGTGCTCCTCTTTGAAGCCGGCCTGAAGCGGGTGCAGTTCGCCTTTACCGGCCAGGCCCTCGATGGTGGTCACCTCGTGGCCGTCCGCCTGCACGGCAAAGACGGTGCAGGATTTGACCGAAGCGCCGTCGAGGTGGACGGTGCAGGCGCCGCACTGGCTGGTATCGCAGCCGACGTGGGTGCCGGTCAGGCCGAGGTGATCCCTGATGAATTCCACCAGCAACAGGCGCGGCTCCACCTCAGCCTCGCGCCCCTCGCCGTTGACGGTGACGTTGATGCGGGTCATGCTGTCTCTCCGTTTTTTAGCACTTTTCTGCGAAAAGGAATCGACGAAACGATGAACCGACGAAACGAAGCGTGTCTTTCCCATCAACTGCTCTTCGTCTCTTCGATTCTTCGTCTCATTCTTCTCTCGTTTCATCCATTCACGCGCGCCTCCACCTTGTCCTTCAGGTCACCGAAGCCTTTCTTAATGAGCATCTTCGCGGCGGACTCGACGAGGCGCTGGCCGACGCGAGCGATGGTGCCGCCCACTTTGGCATCGCCCTCGTAGCGCATGATGGTCTCGTTGGCATCGGCCTGTTCGAGCCGGATCTGCGCCCCGCCGCTGACGAAGCCGCCCTTGCCTTTTCCCTCCATCTGGAGGTGGTAGCTGTGCGGCGGGTGCTTGTCGGTGATCTTGAACTTTGTCGTGTACTGGCTGGAAACGGGGCCGATCTTCGCCTCAATGATCCCCTCGTACTCGTCCTCCCCCACGCGCCGCAGCTCTTTGCAGCCGGGCATGGCGCTGGCGAGGATGTCGGGGTCGAGCATGAGGTCCCAGACTTGTTCGGGGGTGCCCGGAAGCGTTTCCGATCCTTCGATTTTCATAAGACTGGGGGACTGCGCTGAGGAACAGGGGCGAGGGAATCGCCGGTTGGCCTTCCCCTCGGGAAGCAGGCGGCGCGGCGGGTCGAAAGAAAGGCCGCGCCTGCTCCTATGACTTTAACCATTTGTCAAGAGAATATCAACGGCTAAAGCCAAGCATCGGGATCATTCGGTCCTTTCTTTCACGTTTTGTCGCGTAAAAACTTGAACCCATAGGCGCGGGGCGAAGTTGGTAAGGTGAGAAGACCTTGCAACGTTTGTTCCAGGCCCGATGAAAGAACTCCGCGACGTCCTCCGTGCCGCCCGCCAACGCCGCGCCGAAGGCCGGCCCTTCGCCCTGGCGACGGTGGTGAAGATCGGCGGCTCGACGTACCGGCGGCCGGGCGCGCGCATGCTCGTCACCGCCGAGGGTGAGGCGGTGGGCACCATCAGCGGCGGTTGCCTCGAAGGCGAAGTGACACAGCACGGCCTCGACGTGCTGGAGAAGGGCGAGGGACCGCGCGTGGTGACGTTTGAGGAGACCGAGGACGAGGTGCTGGGCTACGGCACCGGCTGCGGCGGTACCGTCCACGTGATGATCGAGGATGCCGAGCGAGCGGGCGCTTCGAATGCGCTCACCCTGGTGCAGGCGTGCCTGGATGAGCGCAAAACAGGAGTACTCGCCACCGTCATCGAGGCCAGCGGCGACTTGCAGGCGCACCTGGGTCGCCGCCTGCTCCTACTCGAAGACGGCACTTGGCGCGGCGACGACGCCCTCGACGACGCTTTCCGGCAGGCGATCATTGAGGAAGCCGTCCTCACGCTCGAAGACGAAAAGACGCAGATCCGCCACCACAACGCGAAGGGCGAAACCGCCGAGGTACTTTACGAGCTCGTGCAGCCGCCCGTCCGTCTCGTCGTCTTCGGCGGGGGGCACGACGTCGTCCCCGTTGTCCACTTCGGCGCGGCGCTGGGGTGGCACGTGACCGTGGTGGGCAGCAAGCCCGAGGCCGAACTCCAACAGCGCTTCCCCGACGCCGACGCCCACGTCTTCCTGATGCACCCCGAGCAGGCCCTCGACTACGTCCGCGTGGATGACAGGACCGCCGTCGTGGTGATGAACCATCACTACGGGCGGGACCGCGCGGTGCTGGGCGAGGTACTCCCGCTGCCCGTGCCGTACGTCGGCGTCCTCGGCCCGCGCAGCCGCACCGACCGCCTCCTCAGCGACCTCAAAGAAGGCGGTGTTCAACTCAACCGAGACGAGATTTTCCACCTCCATGCCCCCGTCGGCCTCGACATCGGGACGGAGACGCCTGAGGAAATCGCGCTCTCCATCGTCGCCGAGATCCAGGCGGTGCTGCACGACCGCAAGGGGGGCCGCCTGCGCGAGCGTTCCGGCGCCATCCACGCGCCCGTGCCCGTGCACTGACGGAGGATGGAGGATAGAGGATGGTGTCGTAAGCCGTACCGCTTGTGCGTTGCTCGAAAGGGAATGCAGTTCTGATACGAGACGCGAGGGGATGCAGCGCTAATCACAAACCGGGCAAAAACGGCGGCGTGTAGCCTCCATCTTCCATCCTCGATCCTCCATCCTCCAAGCGCTAATCGGTGGGGGAGGGAATGAGGCCGAGGAGCATCTCCTCGTTCGAGGTGGTCTGCTGCATGTGGCGCAGGAGGGCCTGCATGGCGTCGATGGGCGAGCGGCTGTTAAGGGCGCGGAAGAGGCGGTGGTGCTGCTCCACCAGGTCGCCCAGCAGCAGCTCCTCGTTACGCGTGCCGCTCTTGCGGAGGTTGACGGCGGGAAAGATGCGCTTATTCGCCATCTCGCGGTCAAGGACGATCTCGGCGTTGCCGGTGCCCTTGAACTCCTCGAAGATGACCTCGTCCATGCGGCTGCCCGTCTCGATGAGCGCCGTGGCGATGATGGTGAGCGAGCCGCCGTCCTCGATGTTGCGCGCCGCGCCGAAAATCTTGCGGGGGATCTTCATCGCGCCCGCGTCGAGGCCGCCCGATAGGGTGCGCCCGCTGCCGTCGCTCCACAGGTTGAAGGTGCGGCCCAGGCGCGTAAGCGAATCGAGGAGGATCACTACGTCTTTCTTCAACTCAACGAGGCGCTTGGCGTATTCTAGGGCGAGCGTGCAGACGCGGACGTGGTTGTCCTCGTCGCGGTCGTTGGACGAGGCGAAGACAGTGGCCTCGGTGGTGCGGCGGAAGTCGGTCACCTCTTCGGGCCGCTCGTCCACGAGGAGCGCGACGAGTTCGACCTCCGGATGGTTCTGGTGCATGGCCGCCGCCATCTGCTTGAGCAGAATGGTTTTGCCCGTACGCGGAGGCGCCACGATGAGGGCGCGCTGCCCCTTGCCGAGGGGCGCTGCGAGGTCCACCACGCGCATCGACAGGTCGCGCGGGCCGGTGACGAGGTTGAGCTTCTCGTCCGGGTAGACGATGCGCCCGCGCTCGAACTCCTCGGTCTTCGCCCACACGTCGGGATCGACGCCCATCACCGAGTGGACGCGGCTCACCTGCATGTCGCCTTTACGACCGGGGCGGAGTGTGCCTTCGAGGAGGACGCCATCGCGCAGGCCATGCTTGCGGATGATGGGGGGCGGCATGAAGGGGTCGCTGTCGCCCTTAGGGAGTTCCTGACGGAACTCGCGGATGAAGCCGAATTTCTTGTCACCGATGAACTCTAATAGTCCACGGAAATGGGTCTCAGCCATGAATCACAGGGGAGTAGGATAAAAGGGTAGATGCTAAATAAGGATGGAGAACGAGCCGGCTACCAGCCGTGCTCTCCCTGGCCCCACCGGCCGACGTTGAGGGATCGAGGCGCTTTAACAAGACGGAACCGCACCACGATTCCGCGCGCATGACTCGTTTAGAGATATCACCGAAAACAACGTTCGCAACAGCCCTGTACGCTTCCTTTAGCCTGATAGCGTCCTACCACTGCGTCTTCTACAACGACGCGCCGAGAAGGCCAACCTGATCTCGACAGGGGTACGAAGCGGGCTCGACCGGGAGAGGGGAACGAAGATGATGTTATTTGGAACGACTGCACGAGTTATATGGTTTCCGGCGCCCACAGCGACGGACAAATTAGGAATCGTTAATGAAGTTCATGGCCGAAGATCTTCCGCTCGACATCGAGGCCACCCTGTGGCGGCGCGGCTACGGGCGCGTGGCGGGCGTGGACGAGGCCGGGCGCGGCTGCCTAGCCGGGCCGGTGGTGGCCGCCGCCGTCATCCTCCCCGAGGGCGTGACGGTGGAGGGTGTGCAGGACAGCAAGAAGCTCTCCCCGGCACGGCGGGAAAAGGCGCTCGAAGCAATCCAGGCGCAGGCCGTCGCGGTGGGCGTGGGGCTGTGCTCACCCAAAGAAGTCGACCGACTGAACATTCTGTGGGCAGCCATGGAGGCCATGCGCCGCGCCGCCGTTGACCTCGACCCCGGCCCCGATTATCTGCTCATCGACGGCAACTGCTGCTTCCCTGACCCGGCCTGGCCCTACGAGACCCTCGTCAAGGGCGATGCCCGCTGCCACGCCATCGCCGCCGCCAGTATCGTCGCCAAGGTCACGCGCGACCGGATGATGCACGCCCTCCACGCACAGTTCCCTCACTACGGCTGGCTGCGCAACGTCGGCTACCCGACGAAAGAGCACCGCGCCGCCCTCGCCACACACGGCCCCTCTCCCCTCCACCGCCGCTCCTTTAACCTCGGCTGAGGGTTACGCTCAAGAAGGTTCTTGCAGAACCAGCGCCGCCGATTCACTCTCCCCACGGCTCAGAAGAGGAGACGTTGAAGATGGTCGCTTCAGGTTCAGCCGCTAAACAGTCAGGCATCAAACGAATCACCTCCTGCACTTCGGGGAGCGCCTCCTGACGCGCGAGTGCCGCCCGGTCAACGAACACTTCGGTTGCGATGAACGCGTTGGGATCGGTCACGTCCCGGCCAATGTCGAAGCTTACAACGCCCTCAACCAAGCGGCTGGGGGCGACAACGGCCTCGAACGCCGCCCCAACCTGCCCGGCTCTATCCGGCTTACACCTCGCTTTGAAACGGATGACGATCATAGCCTTACCTCCAAATTTTTCAGTGAAAGGCATGTCTAAGGATTGCGCAGCAG
>JAHEMB010000242.1 GCA_024643915.1 Rhodothermaceae bacterium
CCGCCTCCAGGATGCGCAGGAAGATCTCGACGTGCTCGGCGGCGGGGATCTGCTGAAGGACACGGGCGGGGGCAAGTGCGGCGGCCCGACCAACGTCGGCGCGCTCCAGGCTATTTTCTTCACCCTCCTCGGCCTCGCCTTCCTGGCACGGCCCCGATGGTTATGAAAACATTTTGGCCTTTTCTTCTCGCGGGCGCCCTGGCCGTTTTCTCGCTCTCGGCGTGCGACAGCGGCGATCCCATCGCCTCGCCCCCCAAACTGATCGGACCGGATACGGTCGCCGCCGATGGGGTGCCGGGTCCCGCGCCGGGGCAAGGCATCTATTATTACGTCGCTACCCAGGGGCAGATGGACGTGTTACAGACCGGGCCGGAGCCGCTCCTGCGCCAGGTGCTGGCGGCGCGCATCCCGCTGCAAGAGGCGTGGCATCCCACGCACGGCTCGCCCTGCCTGGCGGTGGGCGCGGTGGCGGCGCTCGTCGTTCGCCTGGCGCACCCCGACGACCGCCTGCTCGATTTCGGCTTCGTTGAAGTGCCGGCGCGCTTCTATATCCTGAACTGTGGCATCAACTCATTCCTCCATTATCGCGCCCGCTGATCGCATCCGCTGACCGCACGGTTCGAGCGATCCGGCGCCATTTCTCTGCGCGCTGTCTTATCTTTCTCACCTTCGCGCGGGGGCGCGACCGGGTCGGCTCTCTACAGCCTGCCCGCGAGAAAGGACCGACGGACCGCAACGCCATGCCTGCTGCGAAGGAGCGACGCCTCGACTGGAAGCCGATCCTGCTGGAGGCGTTTTTCGTGGTGCTGGGCGTGGTGCTGGCCCTGACAGCCAATGAATGGCGGGAGGCGCGCAACCACCGGCAGGAGGCTGCCGCTGCCCTCGAAAGCATCCGCGAGGAACTGGCGACCAACCGCGACTCGGTAGCGGCCTCGCTTACCTATCACGCCCACCTCATCGATACCCTGGCCGCCTTCATGCGTGGCGCCGCCGTCCCTGGCGACGAGGGAGCCCATCCCCGGGCCGAGCTTTTCTCGCGCGGCTTCATCCATCCGGCGCCCGTCCTTTCCACCGCCTGGGAAGCCGCTCGCGCCACCGACGCCGTGCGCCACATGGCCTATGAGGACGTCCTCCTCGTCTCGCAGATTTACCAGGACCAGGAGCGGTACGAGGAGCAGGGGCAGATCGTCAGCGAGAACATCTACCGCACCCTGTTCGACGAGGGCTTCCAGGCGATGGAACGCAAATACCGCAACCTCTTCGGCATCATCTACACCTTCATGTACTCCGAATGCCGGCTCCTCGAACAATACGCCGCTGCCGCGCCCCGGCTCGGCGGTGCGCTTGCCGCCGAGCGTCCCGTCGCCGTGCTGGCGGCCTGCCAGTATGCGGGACGGCGGTGAGACGTCCGTCGTTGTAACATCTCGGTACCCTGCGGCTCCTTTCTATCGCGCCTGCATATCCCTTGTCATTACCGTATGGAAGGACACAACCGGAGCGCGACAAGCGATGACTTCTTGCAGAACCCTGAGCCTGCTGCTGGTGTTGCTGCTGGCGGCATGTGAAATAGAATACCCCCCGAAGCGCAACGGCGATACGTCCACGGACACCGCCACCACCCCTGTCACCCGCACGCGCGGCCCTGCCGGGCCGGGTCAGGCGGCCACACCGCTGGGGGCGGAGGAGGAGGAGAAAGAACTGTCGGACGCGCAGGTAGAAGCCGGGCGGCTGGACGATAGCTGGAAGCGCACAGTAAAAATGGACGCCGCCCCCCGCAACGCCACCCGCATGGACACCACGCTTTCGGAATCGTGGGCGGACATCTCGGCGGAGCGCGTCAATACCGGGCCGATGAAGCTCCCCCTCGGCGGCGACGTGGCCGGGCCGTCGGTGCTGCGTGCGCAGATCCTCCTCGACCGTGCCGCCTTCTCCCCCGGCGTCATCGACGGGCGGTGGGGGAAGAATACCGAGAAGGCAATTTACTGGATGCAAAAGCGGGAGGGGCTGAAGGCCACCGGGCAGGTGGACTCCACCACTTTTGCTCGGCTGCACGAATTAGCCGGGGCGCCGGGGCAGCCTGTCGCCCCCCACACGCTCAGCGAGGAGGACGTCGCCGGGCCGTCCAAGAAGATCCCCGAGGACATCTACGAGAAAGCCAAGATGGACCGGCTCTATTACGAAACCCTGAGCGAGAAGCTCGGCGAGCTGTTCCACGCCACGCCTGAACTCCTGGCCCACCTCAACCCCGAGGCGACGCTCGACAGCCTGGCGGCCGGCGACACGCTCTACGTGCCTGCCCTCCGCAGCGACCAGGAAAAAGCCTCCGGCCAGGTGGCCCGCCTCCTCATCTCCGACGGCGGCCATTTCCTGCACGCCCTCGACGCGCAGGACCGCATCCTCTACCATTTCCCTTCCACGCTCGGTTCTACCTACGATCCCTCGCCCGAAGGGTCATACGAAGTGGAATCCATCACCGTGGACCCGTGGTGGCATTACCAGCCGTCCATCCTGGCCGGCGTCGATGACAGCGAGGAAGAGGCGCAGATCCCGCCCGGCCCGAACAACGCGGTGGGCAAGGTATGGATGGCCCTCACGAAAGAGCATTACGGCATCCACGGCACCAGCGCGCCCTCGACCATCGGCTACGCCACCTCGGCCGGCTGCGTGCGCCTGACGAACTGGGACGCCCTCTTCCTCGCCCGCCGCATCGACGCCGGCACGCCCGTCGTGTTCAAAGACACAGGCGGCGCCTGAGGCGGCCCGCACACGGCGCTCCGCCCTTACTCAATCGGGATTTGCCCTGCGTAGCGGGCCGCCCACTCGTCGAACGATTGTAGCTCGGGGTTGAGCGCCCGGCTCTCGTCCAGGTCCCGCGCGGCACAGAACGCCTCGTTGAAGTCGCGCTTGTATTGAAACATGTTGCCCAGGTCCTCGGCGCCGGGAAAACCGAAGCTGCGATACACCTCGGGCGGCACGTCGTTGTAACGCACCTCTTCGCCCAGGGCGTCGCTCAGGACGGCGGCCATTTCTTCGCCGGTCGGGTGGCCGCCCGCGATACCGACGGTCTCGCCGATGTATTCGTCGCCTCGTTTAAAGATGCCGTAGGCGCACTTGCCAATGTCCTCGACGGCGATGCTGGGGAGTTTCTTGGCACCCATGGGAAAGGTGAGGGCGAGCACGCCGTCCTCGCCGCGCTGGGGCCCGCTGCCAAAGTAGATGAGGTTGTCCCAGTAAAATGACGTGATGAGGAAAGTCGTCGGCACGCCCCGGTCGGTGAACTCGCGGTTGGCCTCGCCCTTGGCGTCGAAGTGGGGTACCTTGTAGTGCTCCATCAGAGTGGGCATCCGGTCGTCGTCGAGCGGCACTTTCTCGCGCGTGTCTTCGAGCGTGGACCAGATCACGTGCTGCACGCCGGCTGCCTTCGCCGCCTCGGCGATATTGGCTGCCTGCTGCTGTTCCTTCTCCGGGGAGAAATGCTCCCAGAAGTTGGTGACGCCATAGGCCCCGTAGGCGCCCTCAAAAGCCCGTTTCAAGCTCTCGACATCGTCCAGATCCGCTTCGACGACCTCTGCCCCACGCCGGGCGAGTGCGGCGGCCTTGTCGGAATCGGGGTTGCGGGTGAGGGCGCGTACCTTGAAGGGGCTATCCGGGTCGTCGAGGATGGCGCGGGCCAGGCCGCCGCCCTGCGCGCCGGTGGCGCCGACCACCGCAATGATTTTCTTAGCCATGAGGTGCTCTCTGTAAGGGTGAGGAAAGGGCAGCGCTCGCCCAGGTTGGACGGCGTCTGCATGTATCATAGAATAGGACAGCGGCGGGTCTTTCGCAAGCCGGAACGAAGATCCTCCACTTACTCTCGGCAACCTCGTCAAGGCCCCGGGTTTCCTTCCGGAAAAGCCGTCCATCTGTGCCGCTGGGAGATCCGCAGCCTCCGGGCTTCATTCCGTCCTACCCCTTCTCGGCGCCTGCTGAGGGTGGGAGCTGTCGCCAGTCGGGCTCTGGGCCGGCGCGGCGAACGTAGTACGCATAGACGGGCAGGCCCAGCACGATCAGCCCGATGCCCGCCAGCGCTTCCACCGGTGTCGCCACGAGGGTTGTCACGAGGAGGAAAGCGGTGACGAGGAGGAAAAGGGCGGGCACGACAGGGTAGCCCCACGTCCGGTACGGGCGTTCGGCATCGGGCCATTTGCGGCGGAGGACGAACACGGCCGCGCCCGTCATCCCGTAGAAGATCCACGAGCCGAAGATGGTGTAGTTGGTGAGGGCATCGAAGGAGCCGGTGAGGGCGAGGAGGCCCGCCCAGGCGCCGTGGAAGAGCACGCTGGCGGCGGGCACGCGGGTGCGGGGATGAACCGCCGCCAATTTCTCCGGGAAGAGGCCGTCTCGGGCCATGGCGAAGGTGATGCGGGAGCCAGAGAGGATGGAGGTGTGGAGCGTCCCGAACGAGGATGCCATCAGGCCGGCAGCCATCAGGCTCACCGCCGCCGGGCCGAAGAAATGCAGGGCTGCCTCCAGCGCCACCGACGAGGAGGTCGGGACGCTCGCCACTTCCGCCGGCGTGAGCACCCAGAAATACGCCGCGTTGACGAAAAGGTAGAGCGCCATGACGAGCAACGTTCCCCCGATCAAGGCGCGCGGGATGTTGCGCTGCGGATCGCGGACCTCGCCGCCGAGGTGGGTGAGCGTGTTCCAGCCGTCGAAGCCCCAGAGGGCTCCGAGCATGGCCGCGCCGAAGCCGGCCAGCCCCAGCCGCGCCGAGGCCGGCACGTCCTCGCACGTCCCTGCCGCGCCGCTCAAGGCGAAGTGCCCCGCCGACCCGTCGGCCAGGAGGAAAGCCCCCACGCCGATAGCCAGCACCAGCCCCACCTTGATAGCCGTCAGCGCCGTGGCTACCTGCCCACTCGAACGCACCGAGGCGAGGTTGATGGCCGTGCCGACAGCGATGATGCCGACGGGCAGCAGGCGGTGGGTTAGCGGGTCGAGCGCACGCGGTAGCAGGTCGCTCAGGAAGATGACGAACGCGACGGCGACGGCGGCCTGCGCGCCGGTCTGTCCGATGAAAGTGCGCATCCAGCCGTTGAGGAACGCCCACAGCCGCCCGTAGGCCGCGCCGAGGTAATGGTATTCCCCGCCGGAATACGGCATCATCGCCCCCAGTTCGGCGTAGGTCAGCGCGCCCGCCAGGGAAAGCAGCCCCGCTACCCCCCACACGGTCAGCACCATCCCCGGCGTGCCGACGTTGCACGTCATCACACGTGCCTTCAGGAAAACGCCCGTCCCGATCACATTGGCAACGATGACGGAAACGGCGGCCAGAAGCGTCAGCCCTCTGATGAGCGGATAGGAAGAGGAAGCGGGAGAGGCCGACATGGCAGCCGGGCAGCAATAGGAGACAAAGAAGCTGCACGATACAGTCGCGGCCCCCCGGCACTATTAGGGGGTGATTAAAATTCGAAGGACGAACGATGAGGCATCCTCCTTCGGCATCACTTCTTCTTGCGGAGGAGGGGATAGGGGTTGACGTGGACGCCGTCCCAGTAGTGGGCGGGGTCGTCGGTGAGCCAGACGGCGAAGTGGAGGTGGTGGTTGCCGGGCTGGGCGTTGCCCGTGTCGCCCACGTAGGCGATGACCTGACCCTGCTTCACGGCGTCGCCCTCGGCCAGCCCCTCGGCGTAGCGATCCAGGTGGGCGTAGTAGTAGACGGTCTTGTTGTCGGGGGCGAGCTGGTAGAGGGTGATGCCGCCCTTCTCGCTGCGGAAGAGCTTGACGACACGCCCATCGGCGGCGGCCAGCACCCGCGTGCCGCGCGGGGCGATGATATCGATAGCGTGGTGGTCGCTCCCGCCCGAGCGCGCCGCCTCGTAGGTATCGACCAGGGCCTCCGGTTTGATGCCGGCGACGGGGATGATGAGGCGGGCGGGGTTGACGCGGGTGGTCGCTTCCTCGGTGGGTGCGGCGCGCTCGGGCTCCTCCTCGCCCGGCGGCGGGTCGGCAAAGAGGGCGACGATGCTGTCGGCCCGGGCAGCGGCGCTATCGGCGCGGGCAGCAGCGCTATCCGCGCGCTCGGCGGCGCGGAGGGCCTCGGCGGCGGCCTCTTCGGCACGGGCAGCGCTGTCCTCTTCGGAGACAGATTCGATCTCACAGGCCGCCAGCAGCCCGGCGACGAGAAGGACTGTCGCGAGCGTCCAAAGGAATCGGGTGGG
>JAHEMB010000243.1 GCA_024643915.1 Rhodothermaceae bacterium
GTCCATCACGCTCATCGAGCCGGTGGGGTTGCCGATGGCGGCAGGGATGCCGCCCCAGGTGGCGCAGGTGCCTACGGCGATGACAGCGGCAGCGTGGGGAGCCATGCGATGCAGCCACTCGGCGGTGGGCACCGGCTGCGGTCCGTGCGCCGTCTCTTCGGCGCCCAGCCCCGACCAGTACCCGCCAAACTCGGCGGCGATCCTTTCGTCCGGAACCGAGCCTTCGAAGATGACGACGAAGGGGGCGTCGAGCGCGTCCCCGGCAGCGAGCCGGAACGAATGGACGAACTCCTCGCCCGCCGACACCGACAACACCGGGTGGTGCAGGATCACCTTGGGCACGCCGGGGATGGCCCCGGTCAAAAGCGCTTCCACCGACGGCTGCGTGGCGCCGACGGCCGCAATCGAGCAGCCGTCGCAACTCATGCCCGCTAGCCAGAAAGCATGCACCACCTTGATGGCGCCGGGCAGGAGCGAGGCGGGCCGGGCAGCCTCAGCCGGGACCGGCGTGCCGCCTCCCTCCTCGCGAGCGATGGGTTCCTCTACGATGGGGGCCTCAACGACTTCCATGGGAACCTCGCAGATGAAGACAGCGCGAACCGTATGACCGAGGGTACGATAAAGTGCCTGAGAATGCAAGAGTTCCGCCATGCCGCCGCCGCGGACCGCAAGCAACGAGCATGTTACCAATGAAGCGACGCGCCAACGTAAGCAGCACGGCCTGGCATGGGGATGCTCAGGATCGTCTCATACGCTTCGTCAAGCAGATTGTCGAACTCCAGAAATAGCCTAACGTCCTCCACAACCTCGACCTGCACTTTAGCGTTGACGACGAGGTAATCGTTGAGACGAACACGGGAGCCGTTCGCGCCCTGATCGAACGTTTTGCTCGCGTGGCGCCCGTAGAGGCTGACCGACACATCGCGGCCGGGCAAGATGGCCGGGCGGTAGAAGACGCTAAAATCGAGAGTGCTGTGCGGTACGAGCAGGACCGCCTCCTCAAAATGGTTGCTGGTGAAACCGACGTCGAGGAGCAATTCGGGAACGGGCCGTAGCTGGAGGCCTGCTTCCAACCCATAGTGGTTGAAATCGCCGACATTCTGTAGCTCGCCCATCACCGGTGCGATCTGGTCCTGCCCGTCCTGCACGTAGGCGCCGACGCGGACGGCGCCCAGGCGAAACCGCTGCAGAAGGCCCCCTTCGAACTGCGTCACACGCTCCGGTTCAAGGTCTGGGTTGGGTGGGCCGTTGACGGTGCCGCGAAAGACGCCATAGAGTTGCTGTAGGGTGGGCGACTGGAAGCCCCGGCTCAGCCGTGCCCGCAAGAGGGTACCTTGGAGAGTGCTCTCGGGGTTGGCATCACCCAGCCATACACGCAGGCCGGCTTCGACCGCGGGCTCGACGCCGTACTCGGAGTGCTGCGTCAAGCGCACCCCGCCGTTGATCGTCACACGCGGCATCAGCGCCTGTTCGAGAAAGACATACGGTCCGACTTCGGTTATGGAGACGTCGACTTCGGGTGCCATGGGAGGCAGAGCGGGCTGGTTGCGCGCCTCGGCCCGAAGCACGTCCGCGCCCACCGTCAGGCGACCACTCGCCCAGGGCAGGGCGCTGAGGCGAAAGCGGCTCCCGTATTCCACCACGTCGGCGATCTCGGCGCCCGGCGGGGGCACCTGGCTGCGCGGCTCCTGCCAGTCGCCCCACAGTTGCAGCGAGGTGTCGAGGCGGTCGTAGGCGCCGGCCACTAGCAGGTCCGCCACCGTCTGGGTCAGGTCGAGATCGGTGGTGCCGGGGTTGCCGAAGGGCCCAGGTACCGAGAACGGGCCGAAAATGGCGAAATGGTCGCGATTCTGCCCGGCGCTCAGCCGAGCCTTCCAGTGCTCATCGATGCGATAGCCGGCCCGGACCCGGCCTCCGGCGATCCAGGCGTCCGTGCCTTCCAGGTAGCCGTCGGAGCGGCGGTAGGTGGCATCGACGCTAAGGTAGCCGCTTTCCCCACCATACTGCGCCAGCGCGAAGTTTTCGGTTGTGCCGAAGCTGCCGCCGGAGGCGATCAGCCGCCCCGAAAAACCCGCCCCCGGCACCCGGCTCTGGTAGTTGACGATGCCCGTGTTGCCCGAGCCATGCAGGACTGGCGAGGGGCCGTGAATCACTTCGATGACCTCCATCGCGGCCATGTTGTGAGCCGACGGTGCCGGGTGCGCGAACGATACGGTCGGGTCGGGACGGCCATCGACATAGATGGTCAGCCCGGCCGGCCCGGTCACACCGGCGCCTCGAATGGCGAGCCGCGTGAGGCCGGCCCCGGTGAGGGCCAGTCGCTGTGTCACGTGTAACCCCGGCAGGTATTCGAGCGCATCGTACCCGACCGAGACGTGCTTCTGCCGCATCTCCTCGTCCGTCACCCGCGTGACGAGCGCCGTCGACTGTACCGGCGTCGCCGTCACGACGATAGTATCAAGCGGGATCACTTCCTCCTCCTGCGCGTGGGCCGCGAAGGGCAGGAGAAGGACGAGGAGCAGGAGGAGCCAGAAGGGTAAAGATTGCATGATGAACCGCAAAGGCAGGAACGGTTGTTTTATTTATGGCAGACGCCAATCCGAGCAAACGGAAATAGAGGGTATTCATTTCCTTCCTCAAAAGCAACTATATTGGAGGCCTATAGGGCTGCCTCACCTTAATGTGTGCGAATCCTGCGGACTTCGCAAGGTTCGTCTTCCTTGACGAGATATCAGCCCTCTTGACTTTGCTAATTTCTCTAATGGAGAGCGGAGCAAGGAGACATTAGCGTCTTCTCCGGCTCCACTAACGGGCTTGAAGGCGCAAAACCTTAGAAATTAGGTGAGGCAGCCCTTGGAGGCCTCCTTGCACGCACCCTTCCCTACAGACAACACCTAGACACATGAGTCTACGGTGCTCCCTTTCGCCATTCAATGAAGGAAAGTAAAGATGTGCCTCGCCATTCCAGGACAGATCAAGGCGTTCGACAAGGGGGGGCACTTCGCCACCGTCGATGTCTCGGGCGTCCGGCGCAAGGTCAACGTAGACCTGCTGCGCGAGGACGGCCTGGGCGAAGACGACTGGGTGCTGATCCACGTCGGATTTGCCATGAGCAAGATCAGCGCGGAGGAGGCGGAAGAACAAATCCGGCTTTTGACGATGCTCGGCGAGGCCGGCGCCGCTATCGAGGAGGTGAGAGGGTACGGCTTCGCAGAAGACGATCCGTAGCGCAGGTAACTCCTCGCCCGTACAAGTCGCGCCGCTATTTCACTGGTCCTTTCTTCGATGCAGTACATCAATTCATTCGGCCCATATCGCCCCCAAAGGCCGTGGCACAGCGCCCTCCGGCACAGGAGAGGGCTGGTGCTTCTCTTGCTCGGCGTTCTCGTCGGCTGCGGCCCCGAAACAGAGCCGGCCCGCGAGGAGGCCGCCGCGCACCTTTCCGGCCTCCGCCTTATCGGCCACACGGACCTCGGCGGCGTAGGCCTGAACGGGCCCGCGGCAACCGTGGGGCAGACGGCCCTCGTGGCGGCGGGCATCCTGCCGGGGGCCGGCATACACACCCATTTCTACAACCCGTATCCGTGCCCGGCCGTCAATGTTAAGGTCGTCGACCTCACCGACCCGGCTCAGCCGCGCGTCGCCGCGACGATCCCGGTGCCCGCGGGCGTGGCGGCGAGCGACGTGGCGGCGCTGCGTGTGAGCACGGCCGCGTTCCAGGGCGACCTCGTAGCGGTGGCACTGGCGCGCTGCAACGCCGAGGGCAACAATATGGACCGAGGCGTCGCCTACTACGACGTGTCGAATCCCACCGAACCCGTCTTCCTGGGGCGATACTTCGCCGACGTGGACAGCCTCGACGACACCTCCAAACCGGCGTGCGGGCCGGCGCCGGAGGACGACCCCGACCGCTGCGCGGCCTCTCAGCATACTGTTCACCTCGTCCAGCGCGAGGATGGGCGCGTGCTCTCGCTCTCCACCGAACCCGGCGCCTCGGCCTCCAGCTTTCCTTCGGGCGACCTGCGTATCGTCGACGTAACCGATCCGCGTCGGCCCGTCGAAATCGGATCGTTCCCCGAGGCGGGGGAGCCGATCTTTTCGTTCAACGGCTGCCGCCCCTTCAGCGCCGCCCACGATGCCGCCGCTACCGTGGACGGTGAGACGGGGCTGCTCGCCTTTTTCGACGTCGGACTGGTGATGGTGGACCTGGCGGACCCGGCGGCGCCCGTGGAACGCGCCCGGTTGGGTTACGGTAAGTCGCGCAAGGTGGAAGGAAATGCGGCCTACGTCGCCGTCCTGGAGCACGGCGGGCGCACCCTCGCCCTCGTCAGCGAGGAGGACTGGATCGGCCCGGCGAGCAGCCTGCGCGTGGAGGCGCCTGCCTCGGTGGCCCGTTTGTACTTCGGCTGCCCGGCCATGTTTACGCTCTTCGATGCCGGCGACAGCACGCAGGTCTACCGGCGCCCGAACGCCGAGCTGGCGGCGGAGATCGCTTACGTGGGGCGCGGCTGCCCGGCCAACCCGGACTGGGGCACCGAGGCGCCCGATCCCTACCTCGACGATCCTGAGGGCAAGATCGCGCTCATCGACCGGATGCGGCAGTCCACGCAGCCGGACCTGACCGCCGGTTCGGGCTGCTCCCTCGTCGAGCGGGTCAAGCGGGCACAGGAGGAGGGGGCCGTCGGCGCTGTGATGATGCAGACGAACGAGAATGCCCCCGAAGCCTTCTCCCCCGACGGAGACGTGGATTATGTCGTCATCCCCCTCCTGATGATCGACAAGACGGCGGGGGACAGCCTCCGCGCCGCCGTCTGCCCCGATCTCGATGAAGCGGGCCGCTGCACCGGCGGCAAGGCGTTGCGCGGCGCTCTCGTCGATGCACCCGGGCGCTGGGGCGGCGTGCGTCTCATCGATGTCACAAACCCGGCAGCCCCCGTCGAGGTGACTACCTACCACACGTCGGGCGCCGCCACTTTCCCCCCGCCCGATCTGGGCATCTACGCGCCAGGGCCGGTGGCGGCCCGCGACGGGCGAGCCTACGTAGCCTGGCACTCGGACGGGCTGCGTGTGCTTGATCTATCGCGGGGTGCAGTCTATGAGATTGCCGCCTTCGTCCCCGAAGACAGCCCGGACCCCACAGGCGTTCTGCCCGGAAAGGCGCTCGTGGTTGGGGTGGCGTTGCTTGATCCCCCGGTAGCGGGAGCGCCCGTCCGCGTGGTTGTGAGCGATCTGCACGCAGGGCTCTACGTGCTCGAACTGGACGTCCCTGATGAGATCTCCTCGCCGCCGCTCGCGCTCCGGTCGTCCCAGGATGCTCAGCCAGCTCATTGAACGCGGTCATGCCCGTCGTCGGCGCGCGGTCCGGCGGTGCGTTCCGCCCCTTCCTGCCATACCTCTTCCTCTCGGTTGCCCGGCGCTCCGCCCCCGGCAGCCATTCCCCGCACACGGCGCTCCACGGTACCGCGCCCGGCCTTCGGCCTTCCGCTTCGGGCCTCCTCGCTCGCTGACTCTCGCTCAGGGGTCCCTCCGCTGGCGCGCTAAGGCTCCGCGCCTCCCTCGGCCTTCGGCCTCCCCACACTCCTATTCCTGAGCACGAAGTTTCACCACAACATGGCTTGCTCCCGCGTGCTTCTCAAACTCGCTCCGGTTCTCGGAATGTCAAGACGCCTCCACCACCGCTCCATGTAAACAGTGCCGTCGACACTCCCGCCGCCACTCTTCACATTCCGCTTTCTTTTCTCCATGCCGTTCTCACTTCGCACCAGCCTCTGTCTCGACCCGCCCGCCGAGGCGTCTTGACATAGCTGCGAGGCCTCCGCGCTCACGAGAAGATCGTGGGAGCCGCGCTCCTCCGCCTGGCTTCCTGCTCTTCTCATCAGCTCAGGCTGTGTTCGATGACCCGACGGGTAGGCGAACGTGAGACCACGGCGTGCTGCGCTAGGCACGCGAAGCAGACGTACTGACAAGTACGTCGATGCAGCGCAACGAAGCGCAGGGCGGCGTGGGCCGCGTGCAGCCCCCGATGGGTCGTCGATCACTGCCTAAAGGAGGTCTATCATGGCACGTTTCATCCGCTGCGTCTCGAACCTATCACCCACCGCGCCCCTGCCCGGCGTCCCCCCAGAGTGCGCCGGCTTCGAACCCCTCTACATCGAGGACCTCTCCACTGTCGGTCCAGATGGCACACCCTAT
>JAHEMB010000244.1 GCA_024643915.1 Rhodothermaceae bacterium
TGGCGTATGACTAAGGTGCTCATGGCTCACAATTACTATCAGTGGCGCGGCGGTGAAGATGCCGTTTTTGAGGACGAGGCGCGGCTGCTGGAGGAACGTGGGCATGTCGTCGTCCGCTTCTCAGTCCATAACGATGTGGTGGACGGGATGAGCCGGGCGGCCCAGGCGAAGAGTGCCTTTGTGGGGAGCGCGGCGCGGGCGGACCTGCGCGCCCTTATCCGGCGCGAGAAGCCGGACGTGGTCCACTTCCACAATGTGCAGCCGCTCCTCTCGCCGATGGCGTACTACGACGCGCGCGAGGAAGGCGCCGCCGTGGTGCAGACGCTCCATAACTTCCGCCTCCTCTGCCCTGGCCTTTTTCTCTACCGTGACGGGGCCCCGTGCGAGACGTGCGTCGGCAAGAAGGTGGCGTGGCCGGGCGTGGTGCACGGTTGTTACCGGGAGAGCCGCGCCGCCACCGCCGTCGTCACCGCCACGCTTGCCGCGCACCACCTCGCCGGCACTTGGTCAGGACAGATCGACGCCTACGTGGCCCTGACCGAGTTTGCGCGGGAGAAGTTCGTAGCGGGCGGGCTGCCGGCGGAGAAGGTTTTCGTCAAGCCCAACTTTTTCGATCCCGATCCGGTGCCTGGCCCGGGCGGCGGCGGCTACGCGTTGTACGTGGGCCGCCTCTCGGAAGAGAAAGGCGTGACGCCCCTCCTGGCGGCCTGGGAAAAACTGGACGGCGCCTTTCCGCTAAAGATCGTGGGCGATGGCCCGCTCGCCGACGAGGTGGCCGAGGCTGCCCGGCGGCTACCTGGCGTGGAGGTGCTGGGGCCGCAGCCTTCCGAGGCCGTCTATGCCCTCATGGCGCGGGCCGACCTGCTGGTGCTGCCCTCAGTCTGCTACGAGATGATGCCGCGCACGCTCGTCGAGGCGTACGCCCTCGGCACCCCCGTGGTGGCGTCGGCGCACGGCGCGCTCAGCAGCCTCGTCGCCCACGAGCGTACCGGCCTCCACTTCACCCCCGGCGACGCCAACGACCTGGCCGCGCAGATCCGCTGGGTGCTCGCGCATCCGGGCGCGCTTGCCGCGATGCGCTCCCAGGCCCGCGCGGCGTACGAAGCGCAGTTCACCGCGCGGCGCAATTACGAGATGCTCCTGGCCATCTACGACCAGGCGCTCGCCGGCGTCGGCGTGACGCGCGAAGCAGGCTGAGCAGATCATCTACACGTTACGATTCTTCGGGGGGTGAGGAAGAAAATGCTCGTCAGGAAAAACGCCATCATCCGAAGGGAGCGCCAGGGCCACTTTTTGCGTCGTGGCCTGCGCTTTGCTGCGCTTTTCTCCGCTTCGCTCCTCTTTCGCCGTACTGCCATGACAGGGAAAATTTTCGCGTGCTTTGTTGTGTTGGTGCTGCTCCTCGCCGGAGCGAGCTACGCACAGCAGTGCACCTTCCACCGCGACTGTGGGCCGGGCCGCCTCTGTGGCGACGGCACCTGCCGCCCTGCCGAGGAAGCGGCGGTGCAGGGAGGCCGTGTCTTCTGGGTGGCCCAGCAGCATCCCCAGGCCGATGACGGTAACCCCGGCACGGCGGCCCTGCCGTGGAAAACCATCAGCCGTGCCACCGGCGCGGGCGTCCTCGCTCCGGGCGATGCCGTCCTCGTCCGCGCAGGCCTCTACCGCGAGTCCGTCCGTCCGCGCGAGGGCGGGGCGGGAGCGATTAGGCGCATCACCTACGCCGCCTATCCCGGCGACGAGGTGGTCGTGACCGGCGCCGACGTGATGAACGAGGGCTGGACGCGCGACGGCGCCGCCTGGCGCCTTCCCTGGACGACGCCCATGGCTTACGGCACCGACCTCCGGAGAGAACTCGTCGTGGTGGATGGCGTGGTGATGCGGCCCGTCTACGCGCGCGCCGACCTGCGCCCCGGTACCTTCTTCGTCGAGGGGCCGGACGACCAGCCGCGGGCGATTTTCCTTCGCCTGCCGAACGACGCCGCGCCGTCTGGGCACCAGATTGAGGTGGGGACGCGGCACCCGCTCTTCTCGCCCGTCGGGCCGACGGCATATGTCGAGTGCGGCGATCCGAGCCGGCCGGGGTGGCTGCGCGTCATCGGCTTCACGTTCCGGCACGCCGTCAACCGCGCGCAGTGGGGGGCGCTTTGCCCCGGCGGCGAGGGCTCGCTCATCGAAGAGAACACGGTGGCGTGGACGAACGGCATGGGCATTGAAGGCTCAGGCAAAGACCACATTTTCCGCGGCAACCGCGCCCTCGACAACGGCCAGGCCGGGTTCGGCGGCATCTGCGACGGCTGCCTGTTCGAGTACAACGAGTCCTCGCGCAACAACTGGAAGGGTCACAGTCCCTACTGGGAAGCGGGCGGCGGCAAATGGGTGAAGACGCGCAACACCGTTTTCCGTCACCACCTCGCCGTGGACAACGACGGCCCCGGCCTCTGGCTCGATTATCAGAACGACAACAACGTCATCGAGAATTCGCGCTTCTACAACAACGAGGGCGCCGGCATCTTCCTCGAGTTTGACACCAAGCATACGCTCGTGCGCAACAATGTCGTCGTGGGAACGCGGCAGCGGGGGTGGACGGGGGCGGGGCTGCTCTCGCAGGCCGCCAGCCACAACGTCATCGTCCACAACACATTCATCGCCAACGAGGGGCACGGGCTGTGGCTTCGCGAGGATCCCGAGGACCGTGCCCCCGACGGCCACAACGTTGTCTACAACAACCTCTTTGTTGGCAATGCGGCAGGGGAAGCAGAAGCCTACGAGATCCAGGTGGAGGACGAGACGCTGGAGATGGCGCGCACCAACCGCCTCGACGGCAACCTCTACTGGTTCCATCCCAACAAGGACGCAAACGGGACCTACTTTGACCAGCGCACCTTCTTCTTCCGCCCCGACGCCAGCAGCCCGTCCGATTTCCGGGGCAACGACCTCGCCCGGTGGCGCTACCTGACCGGCGGCGACGCCGAAGCTGCCCTCCTCGACGCCGCAAGCCTGCCCATCCGTGAGACCGACGCGCCTGACGGCTGGCGCCTGCTTGACACCTCGCCCGCGCGGGGGCACGGCGTGGCCCTTCCGCCTGAGGTCGAAGCCGTCTTGCACGATATTGAGGGCGACGCCCGGCCTACCACCGGCGCCGATGTGGGGGCCGACCAGCACGCGGCCTCCCAGCATACGATGGGCGCCGCCGTCCAACGGATTTCCCTGGAGACGGGCTGGAACCTAATTTCGAGCTATGTGGCGCCGGAAGAGGCGGCAATGGAAGCCGTTTTTGCCGACGTGCTGGATCGCCTCGTCATCGTAAAGGACGGGGCGGGCGGCGTGTTCATGCCGGAGCAGGGTATCAACACCATCGGCGCGTGGCGGCCCGAGGCGGCTTACGAAGTGTACATGCGCAGGGCCGCGGCCCTCGACATCACCGGCACCGCCCTCGATCCGCTCACGGTGCCCCTGGCTCTCACGCCGGGGTGGAACCTGGTGCCGTACCTGTACCGCGAAGCGCTGCCGCCCGAAGCCGTCTTCGGCGGGCTGGGCGAGGACCTGGTGCTGGCGAAGCAACACGAGGGCGCGGTCTATTACCCGGCCTCCGGTGTTTTTACCCTCAGCGAACTAAAGCCGGGGCAGGGCTACAAGGTCTACGTGAATCGCCCAACCACCCTCCAGTATCCCACGCAGTAAAGCCGATTTCTGCAAAAGCACCGGCTTGCGACGAATCTGAACAAGAACAAACGCCTGCCCATTCCTATGAGTGTAGCCATCATTACCGGCTCGGCCGGCCTCATCGGTTCCGAGGCCGTCCGCTTCTTTGCGCGCCAGGGCCTCAAGGTTGTCGGCATCGACAACGACATGCGCCGCGTCTTCTTCGGTGACGAGGCTTCGACCGCCTGGAACCGCGAGGCGCTCGAACGCGAGGTGCCCGGCTACGAGCATCACTCCCTCGACATCCGCAACTACGCCGCGCTCGAAAAAGTCTTCCGGCGCTACGGCAGCGACATCAGCCTGGTGATCCACACTGCCGCCCAGCCCTCGCATGACTGGGCCGCCCGCGATCCGTTCACCGACTTCTCGGTCAACGCCACCGGCACCCTCCATCTCCTCGAAGCCACGCGCCAGTACGCGCCCGAGGCGGTCTTTATTTTTACCTCGACCAACAAGGTCTACGGCGACGCGCCCAACCGACTGCCACTCGTTGAACAGGAGAAGCGGTGGGAGATCGACGCGGGGCACCGTTACCACGCGGGGATTGCTGAGGACATGCCCATCGATCAGTCGCTCCACTCGCTCTTCGGCGCTTCGAAAGTGGCCGCCGACGTGCTGGTGCAGGAGTACGGGCGCTACTTCGGCCTCAAGACGGCTTCCTTCCGCGGCGGCTGCCTGACCGGCCCCAACCACTCCGGCACCCAACTCCACGGCTTCCTGGCTTACCTGATGAAGTGCACCATGACGGGCACGCCCTACACCGTTTTCGGCTACCGCGGCAAGCAGGTGCGCGACAACATACACTCGGCCGACCTCATCGCCGCCTTCGATGCGTTCTTCCGGGCGCCGCGCGTGGCCGAGGTCTACAATATCGGCGGGGGGCGGCAGAGCAACTGCTCTATGATGGAGGCCATTGACTTCTGCCAGGACATCGCCGGGCGCAAGCTGGACTTCAGCTATGCCGAGGAGAACCGCGTGGGCGACCACATCTGGTACGTCAGCGACCTGGCAAAATTCAAGGCGCACTACCCGGTGTGGGACATCACCTACGATGTGCCGCGCATCCTCGGCGAGATCTACGCACACAACCTGGAGCGCTGGGCGCATACCGAACCGGCCCGTGTGGCGTGAGAAGCCTACGCCGAGGCAAACCCGGCGGGTCTAGTGCGCGCTGCCGGCCTCAGCGGAGCGGCCAATCAGGGCAGGTTATGCAGGGTCAAAGCAAACGCCCCAGACCCGTCGGGTTTCTTCAAGAGAAAAGCCATGATCAACGAAGGCGTACATCCGGTGCTTGGCGTCAACGTACACGCCGTAGATTACGAGGAGGCGGTGCGGCGCATCGTCGCGGCGGCGCAGGCGGGCCAACCCCTTGCGGTGAGCGCCCTCGCCGTGCACGGGGTAATGACGGGTTATCTCGATCCGATCCACCGGCGGCGCCTCAACGGCCTCGACCTCGTCGTGCCGGACGGCCAGCCCGTGCGTTGGGCGCTGCGGTGGCTTCATGGCGTAAAGCTGCGCGACCGTGTCTACGGCCCCAACCTGACGCTCGAAACCATCGCGGCAGCGGCCGAGGCGCACCTTCCCATCTACTTTTACGGCAGTACGCCTGAGACGCTGGAACGCCTGACGGCCAACCTGCGGCGGCGTTTCCCTGGCCTCGTCATCGCCGGGGCCGAGCCGTCGAAGTTCAGGCGGACGACGGCGGAGGAGAAAGAAGAGATCGCCGCCCGCATCCGGGCGAGTGGGGCGAAGATCGTCTTGGTAGGGCTGGGGTGCCCGCGGCAGGAGGTGTGGGCCTACGAGTACCGCGAGGCCCTGTCGATGCCCCTTCTGGCCGTCGGCGCCGCCTTCGACTTCCACGCCGGCACGCTGGCACAGGCGCCGCGCTGGATGCAAGATCGCGGCCTCGAATGGTTCTACCGCCTCACCCGCGAGCCGAAGCGGCTGTGGCGGCGTTACCTCATCCTCAATCCCCACTACCTGACGGCGGTGGGCCTGCAAGCCCTCGCCCTGCGCATCCCCCCGACGCTGCCCCCCACCGGCAGCGAGCCGGCCGAGCGCTACGGGTAAGGCAGGCGAGAATTTATCGAAGAAGTTCAGACAGGTCCGCCCAGACGCAAGCTGTGCGCCGACCGCGAGTTACGTAACCAATGGGACTTGCGATGCTGCACGCAATGCCGAAACGAAACGAGGCGGAAACCATCTATTTGTCTCGCCACGTCATCGTACGAAGCCTGGGCGTGACCGTGCTGATGTTGGCGACGGCCCATGTGCTGGTGGGTTCGGTGGCGCGGTTCTGGTGGGGCAACTCGGACCTGCTCGGGTTGGTGCCCTTGCTCAAGATGACCGGGGAGAGCAGCATTCCTACTTTTGCGTCAACCGCGCTGATGCTGCTTGCTTCCCTTCTGCTTTTCCTGATCGCGTCGGTGAAGCGACGGCGCCGAGATCGCTACAGCAGGCATTGGGCAGG
>JAHEMB010000245.1 GCA_024643915.1 Rhodothermaceae bacterium
CAAAGAGGAGGCCTGGCTTCTGGTCCCTGTGCTTTTTCTTTGTGCATTACGCATATTGGCCTCGTGCCGGGTCCTACCCATGCCAACCCACGCCGCCCCGGCCCTGATGCGGTGACCGACGAACGCACGCTGCCCGCCTTGACCTTGCACGAACCCGCACCACAGATGCTGGACGGCACGGCGCGGCCCCACCTCGCGGACCGGGCCGCCTTTACCGAGGCGTTCCGCTATTTCTACGAGCCGCTCGTGCGCTACGCCCAGCGCATCACCGGCGATGCGTCCTCGGCCGGCGACGTGATCCAGGATGTATTCGCCAAGCTTTGGGAGGATCGCGAGCGGATCACGGTGGAAGTCTCGCTCAATGCGCTCCTTTACACGATGGTGCGCAACCGCGCCCTCAATGCCATCCGAAGAAACAAGCGCATTGCCGACGTAGCGGTGGAAGAGGCGCTCGACGTGCGGGAGGAGGACGTGGGCAGCGACGACAGGCTGGGCGCCGAGGACTTGCGCCGCTGTCTCCACCGCTGGATCGACGCGCTCCCGCCCCGACGGCGGGAGGCCTTCACCCTCAGCCGCTACCACGGCCTCTCGCACCACGAAATCGCCGACATCATGGGCCTCTCCGAGCGCACCGTCGATACCCATATTCTGCTAGCGCTGCGCACCCTCCGCGAGCGCCTGGACAGGCTGCATAACGAGGACCCTTCGACCCTGGACCAATGAACACGAACCACGAACCGCACCGCGCCCCGCCCGGGGATCTTGAGGCCCTGCTGGGCACCCTCCCCCAGGAGGAAGCCGAGCGGCTACGCGAGGTCTGGGACCTGGCCGGCGCCGACGAACCCACAGCTTTCCCGCTTCCCGAACCCGTCGAGGCCGCTCTGCGCCGGTTCGAGACCCGTGTTGCTACACCGGCTTCGCCGCGCCCCCATGCGACTGCATCGCCTCCCGGCCTGCGATCTGCTGATCGTTCCCCGCGCGAACGACGGCGTGGCTTTGGGCAGCGGCGCGGGCTGCGGAACGGCCTGTTGGCAGGGGCCGCAGTGCTGCTGGTTGGTGTGATCGGGGTGTTCGGGTGGATGCGGCCGGTGGTGCACACGGCGCCTGTGGGCGAGCGCGTGGCCTTCACGCTTCCCGACGGATCGTCCGTCGAGCTCAACAGCGGCTCCATGCTTCGCCACGCGCGGCGCTTCGGCGAAGTGCGGGCTGTGACGCTGGAAGGGGAGGCGTATTTCGATGTCCAGAAAGAACAGCGCCCGTTCGTCGTCGAGACGTTCAATGCGCGTGTCAAAGTGCTGGGCACACGCTTTGGCGTGCGCGCCTGGCGCAGCAGCCTCGACGCGGGCACCACCGTAGCGCTGGAATCGGGCCGCGTTTCACTCGAACCAGCCGGCGGGCCGCAAGAAGCCGTGACGATGGCGCCAGGCGAGACGCGCCGCCTCGCAGCGAACGATTCGGCTTCGCCCTCGTACCTACTCGCATCCGTCTCTGTGGATGAGGCGACGGCGTGGCGCCGGGGCGACCTCGTCTACAAAGATCAGTTTCTCGGCGATATTTTGGAAGACGTGGCGCGGCGCTATGCGGTAGAGATGGCGGTGCATCCCTCCAGCCTCCGGCAACGGCGCCTGAACCTCGCCCTCCGGCAACCGGCCAGCGCCGAGGCCGTCGCCAACGACCTCGCGGCGGCGCTCGGGTTGCGCTACCGGCCTACCTCGAACGGTTTCATCCTCTCTTCGGACGCGCGGTGACGCAGCCGGGCGCCGGCTTTTCTTCTGATGGGTAGAGGCTACAGAACGGTCCGGCAAGGGCGGCGAGCAGTGTGGCGGCAGTGGCTGCCTGCGCTGCTCGCGCTGCTGTGTTTCTTCTCGGCCACGGTGCAGGCGCAGTCCCGCGAAGAGATCCGCTACACGTTCGCCTTCGTCGGCGTGCCCCTCGACGCGGCGCTGACGCGCATCCTCGACGAGACGCGGATGAGCCTCGTTTACGAGTCGCACCTGACGGCGGGGCGGACGGCCTACTGCCGCGCCGAGCGCGTGCCGGCGGAAGCCCTCCTCGGCTGTATCCTCAACGACACCGGCCTCGACTATATCCGCCTCTCCTCAGGCACCTACGTCCTCGTCGAAGCCCCGGAGGCAGCGCCTCTCTACGCGAGCCTCACGGGCCAGGTGCTCGACGCCACCACCGGCATGCCCCTGGCCGACGCCAGCGTCCTCCTCGCAGGCGAGGGCACGGGTGCGTCCACCAACCGGGACGGCCGCTTTGCCTTTCCAGCCCTGCGGCCTGGCCCGCACCGCCTCATCGTCACACACGTCGCCTACCACGACGTGGCTGACACCGTGTACGTCGGCCCGAAGCAGCAACATCGCTACACCGTGGCCCTCGCGCCGCGCATCATTCTCACGGCGCCCGTGGTGGTGAGCGGCTTCGAGGCCCGCCTGCCGTCCGACGACCTGGGCAGCGGGCGTCGCCCAGCCGGCGCCTCGGCCATAGTGCAGGGCTTGGGGATGCAGGACCTCGTGCAGGACCTCGACGCCGTGGTAGGCGTGCGCCTGGGCGATGCCCTCTCGGACGTGCATGTGCAGGGCGGCGCCAGCAACGAGCAACAGTTCCTCCTCGATGGCGTGCCCGTCTTCATGCCGGTCCCCAACGGCGGCTTCATCGGGCCGTTCAGTCCCTTCGCCACCGGGCAAGTGACCGTGCGCAAGGCCGGCTTCGGCGCGTCCCACGGCAGCGGCCTCTCCGGCGTCATCGAAGTAGAACACGGCCTGGCCTCGGCGGAGGCCCCCCGGCTGACGGCGCAGGTGGATCCGCTCAGCCTGAATGCGCGGTGGAACGGGCGCACGGGCCTTTCGCAGGAGGCGGAAGCAACGTGGATGCTTGCCCTTCGCCACGGGCTGTGGGACCTCTACGAGCCACACCGCCTCGAAACCCTCTTCCGCCGCTGGGCCACGCCGGACCGCTTCCTTTTCGACACCCTCTGGCGGCCCGAGGAGCCCCTCCCCGACCTCGGATCGCCGGGCGATGTGCCCACGGGTCCGCTTGAGGTGGGTTTCGACGACGTGCATGCGGCGGCGCGTGTGCGGTTGGGCGGCCTCCGCAGCCTCCACGCCTCTTTCTACCAGGGCACGGGCCGGTTCGGCATCGACGACGTGGCTTTCGCCGCGACCAACGAGGACGTGTTTGAGGACGCCTATCACTGGCGCAACCGCACGGGGCAGCTCCGCTACGAATGGGTACAGAGCCGCCGCCTTTTCATGCACGCCGCCGCCTGGACTACCGGCTACCGGCTCGCCAACCCCGTCAGCCTCCACGGGGGCACTGCCCCCATCATTTCCTCCGACGACTTCAACGAGATCGACGAACTGGGGCTGCGGCTGGGCGGCGATCTGGCGGCCTCGTCCAAGCATCAAGTGACCGCCGCCCTCGAAGCCGCCCACACCGGCAGCGACTTCGCCCTCTCCCTCGATCCGTTCGGCGAGTCGCCCTCCGGCCCCGCCGAGATCGAGCCGGTCGCCTGGCGCCTGGCGGCTTTCGCCGAGGACCGGCTGGCCTTCGGGCAGGGGACGACGCTCACGCTCGGCACGCGGCTGACGTATCTGCCTGAACAACAAACCCTCTACGCCGAGCCCCGCCTGGCCCTTCAACACGACCGGGCGGCGGGGCATGGCACCCTGGCGATGCGCGGGGCCGTGGGGCTGTATCGGCAGTTCCTCCACTCGTTCGACGTGGCCACCTACAACGCCGCCTCCCTCCTGCCGAGGATGCGTTTCTGGCTGCCGGTGGGCCGGCGGCAGCGCCCGCCGGAGGCGTACCATGCTACCCTCGGCTTGCTTTACCGTCCCGACGCTATCTGGGAGTTTGGGATGGAAACGTATTACAAGCACCAGCCCCACCTGCTCGTGCTCGACTACGGCAACCGCGCCGAAGCGGACCAGACGGGCGAGGTGCTGCGAGACGCCGATGGCTACGCGTACGGCGCCGCTTTTACCGCTGCCCGCAAGGGCCGGCGCCTTCAGGTAGAGGCGCAGTACGAATACGACATCGCCCGCCGCCGCGTGACTAACCGCTTCGGTGGCGCCTGGGTGCCGGTGCCGTGGGACGCGCCTCATCGCCTCCACTTCGCCCTCGACCTCCTGCCCTTGCCTCGCTGGACGGCTACGCTCCGCTGGCAGGGCGTCTTTGGCCGAAGCTGGGGGTTCCGCCAGGCCTATTACGATTTCCTCGAGCCCGACCCGGCCCTCCGCGCCTTTCCCCCCTTCGACCTCTCCGATCCCGCCACACACCGGTTACCGGCGTTCGCCCAAGTGGATGCGGGACTTGCCTACGCGCGCCGTATTAAAGGCGTGGGCATGCAGGCACGCCTCAGCTTCATCAACCTCCTCGGACGGGGCAACGTAACCGACTGGAGCCTGCGTTACGACGAAAGCACAGATTCTTTCGTTATACTGCCGCGCCGCGCCACCGCCTTTCTCCCCTCCTTCTCCCTTCGGCTGAGCCTGTGAGTTCACCTGCGAATAGGGCTGGCGGGATCGCACTTTCCTCCGCGAGACTTGCCGTGAGACAAGTGCAACAGCGATGACCTGCCAAACCCACCGCCGCGCTGAGCGTAGCAAGGGAAGCAAGTGTAGAACTGGTCAGCGCACATGGACGAAACGACCCTCATCATCCTCCTCGGCGGTCTCGGCTTCGCTCTCCTGGCGTTCGTCCTGCTAACCCCCGTCTTCCTTTTTCTGAAGAAGGAAGAACGCCTGAGCCGAGAGTGGACGGATGAAGCCCTCGCGGAGCGCCACCGCGAGGTGCCGCCCTCAGCAACAGGCAGCACCGTAGTAAAGGAGGAATGGATGAGAGAAGGAGAGGACGAAAGGACGAAAAGGCGAAAGGATGCGGGCGGCTAACCTCGCTCTCGGGCCGCGCCGGGCCGGCCGGCCGCGAAGCCCGAAGAACGACAGCGAGCAAAGCGGCCTGCCCCGATTCTGTTTATCGGGGAGCATCCGAAGAACTACTCGACGTAGAGATAGGGCGCCATCTTCGCCAGGGTCTTCTCGCCGATGCCGCGCACCTGCACCAGCTCCTCCACACTCCGAAAGCCACCGTGGGCCTCGCGGTAGGCGAGGATGCGTGCCGCCATCTTCGGCCCGATGCGAGGCAGCCGTTCGAGTTGCGAGGCTGTGGCCGTGTTGAGGTTCATCCGCGACGGCGGGAGAGCCTTTTTCTTCGACGCGTAGCGGGGTCGCTCGGCCGTTTCTGCCTCGTCGGGCGCCCCGACTTCGGCAAAGGGGAGGGCTTCGGCAACAGCGACCGAGGCAGCAGCGATCGTCACGAGGGAGGCGCCTTCTTCGAAAAGCCGATCGGTCTCCGCGTAGACCTCCTCCGGTACGGGAACGGGTTGGCGCTGGAGGTGGCGCGTCGTCAGGCCCACGCCAAATAGCAGCACCAGCACCAGAATGACCGTGCTCTCCTGTTTCGTGATGGCGACGCGCTGTTGTAATTGGTAGATCCACCGCATTGTATGGGCCGGGATGGGTTGAATATCTGGAGAGGAACTGGGCACTTCGACCAGAAACGGCGGACCGCAGACTACGAGAATAATCAATCGAAATCTATGCGCGATCTACGGCCCGCCGTTGGGGTCGAAGGTTGCCACACCACACGGGATAGGACAGATAATGCCGCCTCGCCGGCTCATGGCCTGGCGCTTTTTCCTTGTGCCAAACGACCGATCTTTTCGCTAACCTCAGCGTTTACAAGGCACTCCCGTGTGGCATTTTTTCCTTCCTGCATTCGGAACACGGCATGATCATCCGCACCGAAGCCGTCGTGCTGCGCAGCATGAAGTACGGCGAGACGAGTCGCATCGTCACCCTCTTCACGCGCGACAAGGGGAAGGTGAGCGTGATGGCCAAGGGCGCGCGCCTGACCAAGAGCCGCTTCGGCGCCACCCTCCAGCCGATGGCCTATACGCAGGTCGTCTTTTACTATAAGCCGACGCGGGAACTGCAAACCCTGAGCGAGAGCGCCCATGTGCAGCCCTTCCTCAACTTGCACCGCGACCTCGACAAGATCACCCTCGGGCTGCGGATGGTGGAGCTTGCACAAGCCCTTTTGCAGCAGGAGGAGGCACACCCGGCCGCCTTCAACCTCCTCGTGGATGTGATGACCCGGCTTGACCGCG
>JAHEMB010000246.1 GCA_024643915.1 Rhodothermaceae bacterium
ACCCGACGATGAGCGCCCGGTGCAAGCCGTGCCCCCGCAAAATCAGCCACTTCTGCACCGACCGGACAACGATGCGCCCCGCCGCTACGAGCACGAAGACGGCGAGCCAGTAGAAAAGCAGGTTCGACCGGGCATCGAACGGGTCGAGGGTATCGACGAAGAGGAGAAAGAAAAGGGCGAGGACGCCGATCAGCACCACCTTCGCGAGGGACACCAGTTCATCGAAGCGGCTGGCGGCATAGCGTTCGCGGTACATGCCGAAGAAGAAGAACAGGGTTAGCCAGAACGCCGTCAGCACAAAGAAGGGAAGGAAAACCACCTCCGGCTGATACGTCGGGGCGCCGAACCACTGCCAGCCGAAGCGCGCGAGGTGCCAGAGCTGATGTGCCGCAAAAAGCGAGAGCACGTCCGCCACGAGGAGCGCTATGAATTCGGTTCTGCGAGACACCGCAAAGACGTGCTGGTTGCGAGAAAGGGCAACGAAGCGGTCGCTGCCGCTCTTACATGGCGCTACCCTGCGAAGGTTTCACACGGCCGCCGGAACCGCGACCCTACAACCTATTTACTACGATCCTTTGATGCAAGCGTTGTCTCTGTCGAGGAATCGACGAGTCCACGAAAGGACGAATCGACGAAAGGACGAGCCGAAGATCTTTTCTTCCTCTCGTCACCGAAGCACTTCTATGTTGCAGCGCCGTACCACCCTCCTGCTCCTCCCGCTCCTGCTGCTCGCGGCGGGCGCGGCGCGTGGGCAGGGAGCACCGGCGCCGTTCGAGACGCTCACGGTCTCGGTGGGGCAGTCGTTCAACGTCAACCGGGGAGAGCTTTTCCACGACTTCTGGCGGTTCCGCTACGGTTGGGAAGGCGAATTCTCGACGCCCTTCTACTTCGGCTACATCGAACTCGGCGGTGTGCTGCACCGCTACGCCAACACCGTAGGCACCGTGCCCGACTTCGACGCGCTCCAGCTTTATGCCGGCTGGGGGCCGATGCTCCGGCTGGGGCAGGTGCAGGCGCAGGCGGGCTTCCGGATCGGCAATCACTATATGGCGTTCGCCGAGCCCTCGAATACGGGGCGGCGCAACGAGAGCGAGTTGCTGCTGGGGCTGCTGGCCCGCGTGCAGGTGCGCTTGGTGGGCGGCCTGGGGTTGCACTTCTCCGGCACCTACACCTACACGTTCACCTTCGAGGAGCTGCGGCTGTTGTTTGCCACCGTGGGGCTGAGCTACGAGCTCGACAGCCCCCGCTGGCTCAAGGGGTTCCTGCGATGACGAGAGGAATGGGAGAATGGACGAGTGGAAGAATGGACGCAAGGACGGGGCGCAGGAAGGCGTTTCGTAGATTCTTCCCGTTCCTTCGCTCCCCGCTCTCCGCTCTCCGCTCCCCGCAGCTTGCGCTGCTGCTGATCGCGGGCCTGCTGCCTTTGACGGCGTGGGGGCAGGTGGAGCCGTTGCTGGCGCCGGGGCGGGCCGGGGTGCAGGTGCTGACGGCGGCGGAGATCGAGCGGGCGGGCGCGCGTCGCCTGAGTGACCTCTTCGCCCTCCTCGACGGCTGGCATGCGTACTCGGTGGATGAATACACCTGGTACGCTACGGCGCCCGGCCTCGGCCTGATGCAACAGCAGGAATGGATGCTCCTCGTCGATGGGCAGCCGGTGGACGTGGAGGCCCTCGGCGTACAGAACATCAACCTGCTCCCCCTCCACCCGCTCCAGCTCGACTCGGTCGTCGTCTACAGCGTGCCGGGGATGCACGAGGGGCGGATGGCCGCCTCGGGCGCGCTCCATCTCTACACGCGCAAGCCGCCACGCGGCGCCACTGCGAGGGGCTCCTTTTCCGCCGGCAACGAAGTGGGCGACCCCGGCCCCTTCCTCTACACCGACCGTGCCACGCCCAACATCGACCGCGTGGGGCCGGACGCCCTCGGCGAGGCGTCTCTCGCGATGGGCGAGGGTGACCTGCGGGCAAGCGTCAAGCATTCCGAGCACCACGTCACGGATCAGCAACTTCGCCAGCGCGCCTACTACCAGTACGAGTGGGCGCCGGGCAGGAGGCGCCCCCGCCTGCGCCTCGACGCCCCCGCCCTCCTGCTGCGCACCGACGGCGCCCTGGGTCGCCACACCCTCTTCGCCGGGCACAGCCGCCTCGAAGACCTGCGCTTCTTCGACCCGCTCGGCCTGGAGATCCCCACCCTCCACCTGTTCTCACACGCCGGTCTGGGCGGCGACTTCGCCCCCGGCCGCCCGACGGGGCTGGGCTACCGCGCTGGCTACACCGTTACCAACCTGGACGAGGAGCCGACGCGCGACCATCTGGCCTACGACTGGCGCGAGGACCGCCTTAGCGGGCACCTCGAAGGTCGTTTGGGCAACCGCTTCATCGGTGCCGCCCTGGGCTTCGGCTTCGACCGGGTAGAAGTGCGGACGGGTTATCCGGTTGAAGAACCGTCGCTGTTCCTCTCACACGCGGTGGGGCGCCTCACGCTCAACGCGGTACGCGGCTGGTCGCAGCAGTTCAGCGCGCAGGTGACGCACCTGGAAGCGGAACGGAGCTTTAAGGGTGTGATGGAGACGACCGTCCGCCCGACCGCGTGGCAGACGATTGCCTTCACCGGCGCCTATGCCTGGGAGCCATTCGCGGAGCGTCACGACCAGTGGTACTGGACGCGCCAGGGCTATGCCTTCCTCACTGACGCCGGTTCGTCCCCCGCCCTGCCAGGTCGCTTCACCGCCCGCCGCTCCCTCACGGGCGACCTCGCGTGGATGCTCCACCCGGCACCCGAGGTGTGGCTGACCCTCACCGGCCATTTCCGTCAGCTCCAGGGCCTCACGCTCGACCTTTACCGCTATACCTACACCGCCCTCCCCGTCCTCGGCGCCGAGCATTTCAACGCGACGACGCAGGTAAGGAGCGGGCAGGCCGGACGGCTCGCCGGGGGCTCGGCGAACCTGCGGCTGCGCCCGCTGCCGCAACTCGAAGTGCAGGCCCATCTGACACACCTTCAGGCCTTCACCCACGACGCAGCGTTCCGCACCGTGTGGGCCCAGCAGCCGGCTACCCTCGCCAGCCTCTCAGCGCGTTACGTGCCCGTGCCCCGCTTCAGCCTCTTCGCCCGTTTTCGCTATGTTACCTCGACTGACTGGCAGGGCTTCGAGCCGGCTGCCGCGCAATCGGCCCGCCGCTTCCGCGCCTCGACGCCCGCCCTGACGCGCCTCGACCTGGCCGCGCAGAAGGCGTTCTGGGGCGAGCGTCTCCGCGCCCTCGTCGCCGTCCGCAACGCCCTCGACGCGCCCTTCCGCACCCACCCCGCCGGGTCCGTCTCACGCCTGACCTTTTTCGTCCAACTCGAAGTGGACCTTAACGTGGGCCGCGGCCGGCGATAGAGCAGGGAAAGCGATCCTGCGCGCGCGGCCCTTTTCTCCCGTGTCTGTTTTTCGGATCTTGTGCGGATAGGCCCCCTGCCCGTTCCCTCGCCCAAGGGTTCTCAACATGTCCATGCGTCGCTTCCTTCCGCTCGGCTCTCTGCTCCTGCCTGCCCTCGCGGTCGGGCTGCTGCTCCTTCCCGGCGCTCGTCTCCCGTCTGCGCCCCTCCAGTTCACCGTCACCTTCGGGCCTGACGTGCTGGCCGAGGCGCAGGACGGCCGGCTGCTCCTCCTTCTCGCGACCGATGAGGAGACGGAGCCGCGCTTCCAGGTGCGCACGGGCACCCAGGCGATTCCTGTCTTCGGCCTCGACGTGGAAGGGTGGGCGCCCGGCGAGGAAAAGATCATCGATGCCGGGGCCGTCGGCTACCCGCTCGCATCCCTGGCCGACGTGCCGCCCGGCGCGTACGTGGTGCAGGCCGTGCTGAACCGCTACGAAACGTTCGACCTGGCGACGGGCCACACCGTCAAACTGCCGCCAGACCGGGGCGAAGGGCAACAGTGGAACCGGAAGCCCGGCAACCTCTTCAGCACGCCACGCCGGATGCAGATCGACCCGGCTGCCGGAGGACGCCTGACGATCGAACTCGACCAGCAGGTGCCGCCCATCGAGCCGCCGGTCGATACCGAATGGATCAAGCACGTGCGCGTGCAGAGCGACCGGCTGACGAAATTCTGGGGCCGCCCCATGTACCTGGGCGCACATGTGCTCCTGCCCAAGGGCTTCGCGGCACACCCGGAGGCCCGCTACCCCCTCATGCTTTTTCACGGGCATTTCCCCTCCGACTTCGGCGGGTTTCGCACCGAGCCGCCCGACACGACGGCGCCGTGCGTCTACAGCGCCCGCTTCGATGTCGATTGCTATAACCACGTGGTGGAGCAGGAAGCCTACGACTTCTACCAGACCTGGACGAGCGACGACTTCCCCCGCTTCCTCATCACCGAGATCCAGCACCCGACGCCGTACTACGACGACTCCTACGCCGTCAACTCGGCCAGCCAGGGCCCGTACGGCGATGCCATCATGTACGAATTGCTTCCCGCCATCGAGAAACAGTTTCGTGGGCTGAGCGAGGGGTGGGCGCGCTTTACCTACGGCGGCTCGACGGGCGGATGGGAGGCTCTGGCGGCGCAGATCTTCTATCCTGAAGATTTTAACGGCGCCTTCGGGGCCTGCCCGGATCCCATCGACTTTCGCGCCTATGAGCTGGTCAACATCTATGAGCACGCGAACGCATATTACGAGGAAGGGCCGTTCCGCCGCATCGAACGGCCCGCGCACCGCAACTACCTCGGCAAGGTCGATTACACGGTGCGCGATGAGAACCACCTGGAACGCGTGCTGGGCTCGAAGGGACGCTCCGGCGGGCAGTGGGATATCTGGCAGGCCACCTACTCGCCTCAGGGCGAGGACGGCTACCCGAAGCCCATCTTCGACAAAACGACGGGCGCCCTCGACCATGAGGTGGCGACTTATTGGCGGGAGCACTACGATTTGCGCCATATCCTGGAGCGTGACTGGGCAACGCTCGGCCCCAAGCTCCGGGGGAAGCTCCACATCTACTGCGGCGACATGGACAACTACTACCTCAACAACGCCGTGTATTTGATGGAGGATTTTCTGGAGAAGACGACCGATCCGCCCTACGACGGCGTGGTAGACTACGGCGACCGCGCCGAGCACTGTTGGAACGGCGACCACAAAAATCCCAATGCCATCTCTCGCCTGCGCTACAATACGATGTACGTGCCCCGCATCCTGGAACGCATCGAGGAAAGCGCCCCGGACGGCGCCGACCTGACGAGTTGGCGATACTGAGGCCTCCCCGTTCGCCTGTGCTGATAAGAGGAAGATGAAGCGCTACGCCGCCTTTGAGAGATACCGACCCCTCGTTGAAGACTGGGAGGCGTTCCTGGCGAGCCTCGAAAGGCCGTTGCCGACGTGCATCTGGGCGAACACGCTGCGGACAACGCCGGCGCGCCTGGCCGAATGGCTGGCCCTGGAGGGGCTGGTGCCCGAGCCGATGACGTGGTATCCGGGCGGCTTCCGGCTCGATCCGGAGGCACGGCCCGCTGCCACCCTTCCGTTCATGGGCGGGCTGTTTCACTTGCAGGAGGAGGTGTCGCTCCTCCCGCCCGTCCTCCTCGCGCCAGAGCCGGGCGAGCGCGTCCTCGACCTGTGCTCCGCGCCGGGCGGCAAGACGGCCCAACTCGCCGTGGCCATGCGGAACCGGGGCACCCTCGTGGCGAACGACCTCAACCATTACCGGATGCGTGTGCTGCGCGGCACCCTTACCCGCCTCGGCCTGCTCAACGTGACGACGACCAACACCGACGCCGCCGCCTTCCCCGGCGAGGACGGCAGCTACGACCGCGTCCTGGCCGACGTGCCGTGCTCGTGCGAAGGCACCTGCCGCAAAAACCCCGAGGCGCTCAACCAGGTTCATCCCGAATACATCCGGCAAATGAGTGGCGTGCAGCGCGCCATCCTCGAAAATGCCGTCCGCCTTTGCAAGCCCGGCGGCCGCATCGTCTATGCCACCTGCACCTTCGCACCCGAGGAGAACGAGCTGGTGGTGGACGATGTGCTGCGCGCTTTCGAGGATCGGCTCCGCCTGCTGCCGGCGCGGATCGACGGCTTCGCAACGTCGCCGGGCCTCACGGCGTGGCAGGGCCGGGCGCTGCACCCTTGCCTCCAACAGGCGATGCGGGTGTGGCCCCACCAGAACGACACGGGCGG
>JAHEMB010000247.1 GCA_024643915.1 Rhodothermaceae bacterium
TTTGGATACCGTCTCGTCCGTGCCCACCGCCGCGAGGTTGTCGGGCTTGTGGTACGCCACAATGCGGGCGCGGAAATTACGCGGCTGCGAGTCGCCGCTGGTCTGTTGCACCGCCAGCGAGGCCCCCGTCAGGTCACGGTGGCCCTTGGCCATCTTATGAAAGCGCTGCGCGAACTTCTCCTTGAGGTGGTCGGTCAGTTCGGGCGTTTCGCTGTGGTATTCGATGGGGAGTTGGGTCGTTTCCATAGGCTTCCCTCTGTTCGTTGTGTCAAGAGGTTCGATAGATCAGGTGGCGAGCGGGGCACGGAAAAGAGGCGCCTCTGCTCTCCCTCTCTGCACGCCCCGCCGCGCCGACGGATCCGCGCCGCGTGGACTTGTCAGGGAAAGATTACAGCTTTGCAATTAGCAATCAACAATGAGGAATGAACAATAAACAATTATTGCGCATCGCTAATTGCTCATTGACACACCATACTTCTCCCGCACGAACGCGAGCCATGGCTCCGCCGTGAGTCCTTCGCCTGTGGTGCGTTCGAGGATCTCGGTGGCGGTCAGCTTGCGGCCATACTGGTGGACGTGCGTGCGCAGCCAGTGCAACAGGGGCGCGAACCGGCCCCGGCTGATTTCCTGGTCCAGGTCCGGTAGGTCCGCGCGGATCTTCTCGAAAAGCTGAGCCGAGATGAGGTTGCCGAGGGCGTAGGTGGGGAAGTAGCCGAAAGCACCGAGCGACCAGTGGATGTCCTGCAACACGCCCTCGGTGTCGGTGGCCGGGCGCAGGCCGAGGTACTCGTGCATCGTCTCGTTCCACAGGTCCGGCAGGTCGTTCACCCCCACGCGGCCCTCAATGAGTGCCTGCTCGATGTCGAAGCGGAGCATGATGTGGAGGTTGTAGGTGAGGCCGTCGGCCTCGACGCGGATGAGGGACGGCTGCACTTTGTTGACGGCGCGGTAGAAAGCCTCCAGCGAGACGCCGCTGAGCTGGGTGGGGAAGGTGGCCTGGAGGCGCGGGTAGTAATGCTGCCAGAAGGGCCGGCTGCGCCCCACGAGGATCTCCCACAGGCGCGACTGCGATTCGTGCATGGCGAGGGAGGTGCCGTCGGCGAGGGGCGTGCGTTCGAGTTCGGGGTCGATGCCTTGCTCGTAGAGGGCGTGCCCGGCCTCGTGGAGCGTCCCGAAGAGGGCCGTATTCAGAAACTCCGCCTTGATCCGGGTGGTGATGCGCACGTCCGAGATGGCGAAGGCCGTGCTGAAGGGATGGAGCGACCGATCCTGTCGCCCCCGCTCGAAGTCATACCCGAAATCCTGAATGACCGAGACGCCGAACGCCCACTGTTTCTCTTCGGAAAAGGGCTGGTGGAGAAAGCTGTCGTCCGGCGGCTCGTGCGCGGCGACGGCGTGGACGATCGGGACGAGCTTCTTAGCGAGGTCCTGGAAGACGCGCTCGACCTCAGCGGTTTTCAGGCCAGGCTCGTACTGGTCGAGGAGGGCGTCGTAGCGGCGGTCCGCGTAGCCGAGCGCCTCGGCCTTCTCCACATTTAGCTCGACGAGCCGTTGCAGGTGGGGTGCGAAGACGGGGAACGCGTTCGTTTCCTTCGCCTCTTTCCACGCCTCCTTGGCAAGCGAGACGGCCTCGGCGAGCGCGCCGACGAGGTCAACCGAGAGCTTCGTCGCTTGCTCATAATCGCGCCGGGCCACCCGCACGAGGCTGGCCTCAAACGAGAGCGGGTCGCGGTCCTCCACCGCCGGCGCCAGCTTCTCCAGCAGGGCACCTACGGCCTCGTCGGTGAACCGTTCGTGAGCCAGGCGACGCACAGTGGCGATCTGCGCAGCGCGTGCCGCGCCCGCGCCCGGCGGCATGTACGTCTCCTGATCCCACTCCAGCACGTCGGCGGCGGCCCGCAAATCCTCCACCTGCGCCAGTCGCTCCTTCAACGCAACAAAAGCCTGCTCCATGAAAAACCCAGTCGTCGGTTCGCGTTTTATCCAAGGGAAAGGATACAGCGCGAACGGAGCCAAACGAGCGGATTTCGTGAGAAAAAGCTTTCAGCGTTCAGCCCAAGAATGTGGCGCCGAAACCCTCTCCCTTCACCATGAAGGGAGACAGATCTGCGGAACGTACGTGGAGCAGATCAGAGGGATGTGTTGAGGCTCTGTACTTCCGATGAGGCAAGGGCGCCATTCAGCACGCCATCCCCCTGCTTGCTCTCCACCTGCGTTCCGAGCGAGCGGTCCCCCTTCGTGCAGAAGGGGGAGGGAGAAGTGTACTTGCAAGCTTCCCGAGCCTCATGCTGCCGGCTCGGCGGAGACCTGCGGGGCGGCTTCTGCGTCAGGGTCGTAGAACTGCCGGTAGTGGTCGAAGCGGTCGAGGATGCGGGCCACGTAGGTGACGGGTTCGAGGCCTCGGCAGAAGCCGTGCCGCACCACGGGATCGGTGTAAACGGCCCGCTCTGATTTGCGCAGGAGCCAGTAGGCCACGTCTTTCCAGCGGTCCACGTCGCCGCCGTTCTTTTCGGTGAGGCGGCGGGCGTCCTGCACATGGCCGGGGCCGGCGTTGTACGAGGCCAGGATGAATTTCAGCCGTTCCTGCTCGTCGGGGATATTCTCCCAGAAATCGAGGAGGTATTCGAGGAATTTAACGGCGCCGCGTACGTTTTCGGGCGGGTCGTAAGCGTCCGAGACGCCGTACTGGCGGGCGGTGCCGGGCATGAGCTGGAGCACACCCATGGCCCCGGCCCACGACCTCGCGCGCGGCTTGAAACGGCTCTCCTGGAAAGCCTGCGACGCCAGCAGACGCCAGTCCCATCCGAGGGCGGGTGCGTGCTCTTTGAAGAGGTCGTCGTAGGGGCTGAGGCGGCCCGTCTCCGAGGTCAGGTATTCGTCGGCCACGCGCTCGCGGTAGCCTTGCCGGTCCACGAAATACTTCGTGTAAAGATTCTTTTTCATACCGGGGTTGCCGTCGATCCAGTCGTTGAGGGCGGCGTGCAGGGCAGGAGCGTTCTTGCGGACGGCCCACACCACCTCGTAGGGCTGGTCCACGGTGGGCAGCACGGAGATGTTCTCGTAATAAGATTCTTGTAGACGGGCCACGTTCTCGTGCGAGACGGTGTAGTCGATCTGCTCCTGCGCCACGCCACGGATGAGCGTCTCGGCCGTGCCCGAATCAACCTCCACCACGTAGATGTCGCCCGTGAGCTGGTCTGAGATCTCCACGAGGCGCTCCTCGAACCGGGTATCGTCGAGGACGTGCACCTCTTCGCCGGCAAGCTGGCTCGGTTTCGTCACGATGCGGGCGCGGAACTGCACCTCGTCTTGCCGAGCGGGAGTCTCCCTGTTTTCCTCGTCCGCATAGTCGGGTGCGGTGGCGGCGCTGTCCACGAGTGTATCGACGGCCTTGGGGAAGTCCGTGGCTTCGAGCGGCTTGTCACGCTGCACCACGGTGGGGCGCGTGGTGTAGAGCGGTTTGGTGAAGCCGACGTAGACCGAGTCCTCGGTGGTGGGGGTAAGGCGGGCCGCCACCACGTCGCCCACGCCTTCGTTGAGCAGCACCAGCAGGCTATCGAGGTTGCGGACGACGTGGACCTTCAGGTGTAGGTCCTGCGCTTTGGCGAACGCCTTGAGGTAGTCATGGTCGAACCCCATCGGCTCGCCGCGATAGAGGAAATAGCTGGTCGAGTTGTAGGTGGTCAAAACGACGAGCGTGTCGCGCGCCTTGATAGCCTCCAGGTCGCGGGTGATAGGTTGAGGGATGTCGATCTCAATTTCCCCTTCCACCCCGGTCCCATTGCAGCCGGCCAGGCCGGCCAGGATGAGGAGGAACAAGGTGAGGCTGAGCGTCCAGTATCTCCAAGACATGGCATCGAAACAGACTGGTGCTACGACGGCTAAAGATTTCGTCGTTTGCTACCGGGGTCGTTTCGCGGCGGTTCGGAGTGTTTTCCAGCAGAAAGCCCGTATTTCAGTCTTATTACAAGCAGTCGGGGAGCGGGGAGCGAGCGCACTCACCGGCCGGGGGCGAGGCGGAGGCCGGCGGGGACGACGGCGCGCTCGGCCCATTCGAAGACGCCCTGGACGAGGAGCGCGAGGACGGCGGCGGGGATGGCGCCTTCAAGGATGAGGCCCACGTTGTCGAGGCGGATGCCGGTGAGGATGGGCTGGCCGTAGCCGCCCGCGCCGATGAGCGCGCCGAGCGTGGCCGTTCCCACATTGATCACCGCCGACGTTTTGATGCCCGCCAGGATGCTCCGTGCCGCGAGGGGCAACTCTACCCGTCGCAGTTTCGCCCAGGGCGAGAGGCCCAGCGCCTCGGCGGATTCGAGGAGGGGGCCGGGGAGGTCGTTGAGGCCCGCGTGCGTGTTGCGGACGATCGGCAGCAGGCTGTAGAGGAAAAGCGCCACCAGGGCGGGCGGCCCGCCGATGCCCAGGAGGGGAATCATAAAGACCAGCAGGGCGAGCGACGGGATGGTGTAGATGACGCCGACCACGCCCAGGATGAGTTGCCCCGCGCGCGGATACTTCGCCGCCGCTACGCCGAGGGGGATGGCGACGAGGATGGCCGCCAGGAGCGAGACGACGACGAGGTAGAGGTGGTCCGCGGTGTGCCGCGCCAGCCGCGCCCAGAACGATTCTTGCGTCACGACAATCTCTTCGTCCAAATCGAAATGTTCATTCAGGAAGTCCGCCGCCACCTGCGTCTCCGGCACGCGGTCGGTCTTGGCGCGGGCGTTCAGGCTCGTCATCGCCTCGTTCGAGAGGGCGCCGGCGAATCGTTCGAGGAGGGCGATGGCCTCCTGAGGCAGGTCGGCGCGGTAGAGGAAGAGGGCCTTGTACTCGGGGAAGTAGGCGCGGTCGTCTTCGAGCACGCGCAGGCCGTAATAGTCGATCTCAGCGTCGGTTGAGTAGAGGTCGGTCACGTCCACCGTACCGCTCTCGATGCCCCGGTAGGCGAGGTCGTGGTCGATGCCGCGCACGCTCGTCTGGGGCAGGCCGTAGGCGCTCCGCAGGCCCGGCCAGCCGTCGGCGCGGTCCATGAACTCGTTGCTGAAGCCGAAGCGGAGGTCAGGATGCTGCCGCAGGTCGGAGATGGTGCGCAGCCCGAGGGCCTCCGCCTTGCTATCCTCGATGCCGAGGGCGTAGGTGTTGTTGAAGCCGAGTGCCCCCGTCGCGCGCAGCCCTTTAGCTTCGAGCGAAGCGCGCAGCCCCGCCTCGTCCGCGATCGCCTCCGCTGCCAGGACCTCCTGGATGAGCGTGCCGGTGTAGTCCGGGTACGCGTCGATGTCGCCGCCCAGGAGGGCATCCCACAGAAAACGCGTGCCGCCGAGCTGGTCGCGGTGTGAGGCCGAGAAGCCGGCGCTACGCAGAAGCTGCGTCGCCATCTCCGCCAGGATCACGTTCTCGGTGAATTTCTTCGAGCCGATGGTGAGCGCACGGGCGGCGGCGGCGTCGGCCTGCCCCGTCTGCGCCTGGGCGGAGGCCGGCAGCAGCAGACAGATCGAGGATAGAAGATAGAGGATGGAGGATCGCATGGAAGCAGTTGGAAGCGGGGAAGAGGATCAGGACGAAGACACCCTCGTCGATCCGCCATCCTCCATCTTCCCTACGTCGAGGGTCGTGCGCTGGGCGCGGACGAACGCCTCAACAAACGGCTCGGCGGGGCGCTCTAGAAGATCGGCGACGGCGCCCTGCTGCACGATGTGGCCGGCGCGGAGGAGGACGATGGTATCGGCAAAGTAGGCAGCTTCGCCCAGGTCGTGCGTCACCATCACCACCGTCTTGTCGAGGGCGCGGAAGATACGGCGGAGGTCCTCCTGAAGGTCGGCGCGGATCATCGGGTCGAGGGCGCCGAGGGGTTCGTCGAGGAGGAGGACGGCGGGGTCGAGCAGGAGGGCGCGCATGAGGCTGACGCGCTGGCGTTGCCCGCCGGAGAGCTGGGTGGGGTACTGATCGAGGCGGCTTTCGGGGAGCTGCACGAGGTCCGCCAGCTCCGCCACGCGCGCCTGGATCCAGCTTTCGTCCCTCCCGAGGTGGCGGGCGAGAAGCGTCACATTCTGGCGCCCCGTGAGGTGGGGGAAAAGCCCGCCTTCCTGGATGACGTAGCCCATCCGGTGCCGGATGCGCCGGAGATTGTCCTCCCGCAACGCCTCCCCCTCGAACCG
>JAHEMB010000248.1 GCA_024643915.1 Rhodothermaceae bacterium
CTCTTTGGTGCGCGTTTCCGCCGCGAAGGCGGCCAAGCCGAACAGCCCCAGACAGGCAATCAGGATGGCGAGGAGGGCGAAGCTGGTGAAGATCTGCCCGAGCCGTTGCTCCGTCCGGTACATCTCATCGAAGACCTCATCGAGAAATTTATAGGCAAAGGGCTCATCCGGGGCAATGTGTTTCATCTCTTGCTCCAGATGCTGCATTGCATCGGGCAGCGCGCTCGGCGCGAGGCGGGCGATGAGGCGGCCTTCGCCGCGCCACGATTGAGCGGGCCGAAGTTGCAGCACCACGGCGCCGATCTCTTCGTGCAGCGACGCCAGGTGAAAATCCTCCACCACCCCGATCACCGAACCCTCGGGCGCGTCGGGCTCCGACTTGAACGTCATCCCCACCGCTTCTTCAGGCGTCCAGCCGAGCTTCCAGACTGCGGTTTCGTTGAGCACGTAGGCCAGATTGTCGTCGGAGGGCTGGTCCACTGAGAAGCTCCGGCCGGCGACCAGATTGAGCCCGAGGGTTTCCACATAATCGGCATCGACGATGGCCGGCGCAAACCGGATGCTCTCGCCTTCCGGCAGGTCGGCGCGGGCCTGCGAGGACCAGACCTCCGGCCTGCGTGCCAGGATGATGTCGAACCCGCCCGGCAAAGCATCGGCCGTTGTGGCCTTCACGATCCCTGGATGCACCGCCACCCGCTGCTTCAGGTCGTTCCGTGCTTGCCAGGCGTGTTCGCCGGACGGCAGGCTGATCACGACCACCTGCTCGCCCTGAAACCCGAGGTTCTTGTGCTGCACGTAGCGGAGTTGCTGGTAGATGACCGCCGTGCCTACGATCAGAAAGACCGAGATGGCGAACTGGGTAACGACCAAGGCCTGCCGGAGCTGGCTGCCCCCCCGATTCCGTGTGGCGCCCCCGCCCCGCAAGGCCCGCACGGGCTCGAAGCGCGACAGCACAAACGCCGGATACGTCCCCGCCACGATCCCGACGCCCAGCACGAAAAGCGCGAGGAGGGGCAGGGCCAGGCCGTACGTGCCCACGTTCAGCACCAGCTCCTTCTCAAAAAGTGTGTTGAAAACCGGGAGCGCGAGGGCCGTAAGGAGGAGGGCGGCCACGAGGGCGGCTGTACTCAGCAGCACCGACTCGCTGAGAAACTGGCGCATGAGCTGCCCGCGCCCTGCACCCAGCGTCTTGCGCACCCCCACCTCGCGCGCCCGTTGCGCCGCCTGTGCCGTGACGAGGTTGATGTAATTGATGGCGGCAATCAACAGCACGAAGAGGGCGATGGAGCCGAAGGTGTAGAGGTAGCGCCTCTGGCCCCGAAAGCCGCTGGCCGGGTGCAGGTCCGAAAGGTAGAGCGAAGTGAGCGGCACGGCGAAGATCGATGGCGCTTCGCGTTCTTCAAAGTGGGATTGCAGCACGCTTGGAATTTTCGCGTTCACGGTGGCCACCGAGGCGCCTCCTTGCAGCAGGCCGTACGTCTTGAACATGAAGGCCCCCCAGCCATCCTCCCGGCGGAATCGTTCGGGCAGGAGATGCAGCGGAACGACCATATCGAAATCGATGGTGGAGTGCGCCGGCACATTTTCCACGATCCCCTGCACGGTGACGGTATAGGATTCGTCGCCATAGCGGGTAAAAGTCAGCGGTTGGCCGAGGGGATCCTCCTCGCCGAAGTAGGATTCGGCCATCTCTCGGGTGATGACGGCGGCGTCCGGTGCATGAAAGACCGTAGCCGGGTCGCCCCGGAGCATCTCGAAGGAAAACAGTTCAAAGAAGGCTGAATCTGCCAGGAGGACGCGCCGCTTGTCCGAGATGTCAGTATTTGGGCGCGTTACCTTCACGGCGTGGCCGCCCTGGGTTCGCACGGTTTGCTCGACCTCGGGCAGCTCGTCCCGCACGACGCGCCCGAAAGGATAGGGCGTGACGATGTTGCGCCCCCAATGCTTGTTTTCGTTGCCGAAGACGACGAGCCGGTCCTTCTGCTCGTGAAACTGGTCGTACGACCGCTCATCCTGGATGTAGAGGCCGATGAGCAGGCAGCAGGCCATGCCCACCGCCAGCCCCAGCACGTTGATGGCCGTATACATCGGCTTCCGTTTGAGCTGGCGGAGCGTGATCGTCAGGTAGTTCTTCAGCATGGCAACTCTCCAGGTGGCTTCGTCGAGGCGCCGGCCGCGCCGCCGCAGCTTGCCCCAGTAGACCTTCCGGTATTCGTCCTCTGCATCCCACGCAGCCCCCAGCTCGCGCACCGCATCTTGAAAAGCGTCCGCTTCAAGCGCCCCCTTTGCCACCAGGTCGGCCACGTGGTCGCGCAGGTGGCGCTCCAGCTCGTCGAGGTCCTCCCGTAGGAAGCCCCGGCGCTGGGCGAAGCGTTGCCGCCACGCGGTGATGGCCCGTTCGCAGTCGAACATGGCTCTACGCCCCTCCAAGCGCCAGCTCCGGCCCCCAGAGCTTCGCCAGGATGTGGTTGAGGTCGAGCCAGTCCGCCTTGGCTTTCGCGAGGGCCTGTTCGCCCGGTGGGGTGAGCCGGTAATACTTGCGGTCCGGGCCGGACTCGGAGCGCTGCCAGAAGGAGGAAACGAGGCCTTTGTTTTCCAGGTCGTGCAGGGTGGGGTAGAGCTTGCTGGCCGCCCATGCGATCTTACCGTCGGAGAGGGCAGAAGCGCGCTGGGTCAACTCGTAGCCGTACATGGCGCGCTCGGCCAGGAGCGAGAGCATGATCGGCTGGAGGGAGGCGGCAACCAGAGCCTTGGGCAGCATGAGAGACAGGTATGGGGTTTCTATATCAAAATATGATATAGCATAAGACAAATTCTGATATAGCGCAAGACCCCACTGAATCCCTCTGCGCAAAGAACGAATCCTTTACCCGTCCTATTGCTCAGAAGCGCATGGTAAAGACCGTCCGCTCGTTCGGCTCGGAGAGGGCGCTGAGGGTGCCGCCGTGCTGTCGCATGATCTGCCGCGAGAGGCTCAGCCCGATGCCGGAGCCTTCTTTCTTGGTGCTGAAGAAGGGAATAAAAATCTTGTCGAGCGCCTCCACGACGATGCCCGGCCCGTTGTCGATCACCTGGATGATGGGCCGCCCGCGCCCGTCGAGGCCGGCGTGGAGGCGCACTTCGGCTTGCGAAGTCTCGGCTACGGCATCCATGGCGTTCTTGACGAGGTTTAGCAACACCTGCTCAATCATCTCCGCGTCGGCCGTCAGGTCGAGGGAGGCGGGCTCGATGCGGCAGGTGAACCGGATGCCGCGCGCGTCCATCTCGGGCCGCATCAACGCCGAGACGTTGTCGAACAGCTCTTTGAGGGGGAAAATCTGAAAGTTGGGGCGGGGGATGCGGGTGAGGCTGCGGTAGGCGTTGACGAAGTTGAGGAGGCCCTGGCTGCGCCGCTCAATAGTGCGCATGGCCCCGCGCACGTCGCCGATGGTCTCGCCGTCCTCCACCGCATTTTCGTCGATGTCTACCAGTAGTTCGTTGACGGTGGCGGCGAGCGAGGCGATGGGGGTGACGGAGTTCATGATCTCATGCGTCAGCACGCGCGTCAGCTTCTGCCACGCCTCGATCTCTTTCTCCTCCAACTCGCTCTGGATGTTCTGGAGAGAGACGAGCTTGAAGAGCGTACCGCGCAGCTTGAACTCGGTGGCGTAGACCGACACTTGCAGCAGCTCGTCGTCGTCCACCACCTGTACGAGTGCCTTCTCGCCGGATCGCAGCCGCAGGAGGGTTTCGACGAGGTGAGGGCTGAAGTCACCCAACTCGCCGACATTCTTAAGGCGGGTTACGCGGAGGAGCCGCTTGGCGGCAGTGTTGACGAGGCCCACAGCGCCGTTTTGCTCGAACGAGACGAGGCCGATGCCGACATGCTGCATGACGGTGTGAAGGTAGCGGTAATGCTCCTCTTTCTCGGCGCGGGCGGCGCGGAAGTCGTCCATCACATCGGTGAAAACCTTCCCCAGTTGCTCGAAGGCCGGCCCACGCCCCTGCCCGGTGAAGGTCTGCGAGAAGTCCGAATAGCGAATGGAACTGAGGAAGCGGCTCAGCTCCCGGCTCACATGCTCGACGTAGCGGACGAGCGCGGCGAGCTGGTAGACCACCGCGAGCGCCACCATTACCGCCGCCACGTAGGACGTCGTCTCGGTGAATAGGTAGAGCGCCAGCAGCATCGTCGCGCCGATGAACACGACGCGCACGATGCACTGAACGCGGAATCTCTTGTGAATCATTTAGTTGCGGATAGGGGAATGCGGATTGCGGACTGAAAAGTCGTGGATTGGGTGCTCTTGAAGAACAATCCGACATCCGCATTCCGCAATCGTCAGAGCCCGTATTTCTCCAGACGGCGATAGAGGGAGGCGCGCGTCAGACCCAGCTCGTCGGCGGCACGGCTGATGTTGCCGGTGTGCTTGTCGATGGCTTTGCGGATGACGAGCTTCTCGACGTCTTCGAGGTTGAAGCTGTCGAAGATGAGGCCGTCTTCCTCGGCCTTCTGGATGGCGGCGAAGAAGAAGTCCTCGGGCTGGAGCACCGACGACTCGGTCATGATAATGGCGCGCTCGACCATGTGCTGGAGTTCGCGCACGTTGCCGGGCCAGTGATACTTCTCCATCTTCTTGAGTGCCGCCGGGCTGACGCCCTTGACCGCCTTGCCATACCGTTTGGCGTAGATCCCCAGGAAATGATCGGCGAGGAGGGGGATGTCGCCGGTGCGATCGTGCAGGGGGGGGAGGCGAATCTCGACCGTATTGATGCGGTAAAGCAGGTCTTGCCGAAACGAGCCCTCCCGCACCATCTCGTAGATGGGCCGGTTGGTGGCGCAGATCAGCCGCACGTCGATGGGGCGCGGCTTGTTCGAGCCCACGCGGATCACCTCGCGGTGCTGTAACACGGTCAGCAGCTTGGCCTGCTGCGAAGCCGGCAGGTTGGCGATCTCGTCAAGGAAGAGGGTACCACCCGAGGCCACCTCGAAGCGCCCCGACCTGTCCTCTTTGGCGTCCGTAAAGGCGCCCTTGGTGTGGCCGAAAAGTTCACTCTCGAAAAGGGTTTCGGGGAGGGCGGCCATGTCCACCGTCACAAAAACCTCGTCGGCGCGGTGGCTGCGGCGGTGCAGGGCGCGGGCCACCAACTCCTTGCCGGTGCCGTTCTCGCCGAGGATGAGCACGTTGGCGTCGGTGCGCGCCACTTTCTCAATCGCGTCGAAGACTTTCAGCATGGGGGCCGAGGCGCCGACGAAGTCCTGGTATTGGTAGTCGAGGTCGGCGCTGAGGCGGCGCTGGCGCTCGCGCAGGCGATCGGCCTCGATGCGGCTGCGGCGCAGGCGCGTGGCGGCGCTGACGGTGGCGAGGAGCTTCTCGTTCTGCCATGGCTTCATCACAAAATCGGTGGCGCCCTCCTTGATGGCGCGCACGGCCATCTCCACGTCGCCGAAGGCGGTGATGAGCACCACCACCGCCGAAGGATCAAGTTCGAGGATCTTGTCGAGCCAGAAGAACCCCTCGCGTCCACTGCTTACGTCCTGCTTGAAGTTCATGTCGAGCAGGACGACGTCGTAGCTTTCGTTCTTGAGGAGCGTGGGAATCTGCTCCGGGTTCTTTTCGACGTGGACGAGCAAGGCGCGCTTTTTCAGCAGCAGCCGGGCCGCCTGCAACACGTCTTCATCGTCGTCTACGACCAGAATTTTCCCTAACGGCTGGGACATAATTTTTGATTGGTTGAACGTTTGCCTTTGGCTCGCCGTTGTCGGTGGTCGATTGATTCTAGCGCGCGGTTCGACGGGAGGAAACAACGGTCCACGACCGGCCGGCTACGGACGCGGCCCCCAAATGCCGTTCCCAAGCGGGGCGGGGGGCCTGGGAGGCGGCTCGAAGATACGGCAGGGTTGAACTGTTCGTCAGCGAACACTTCCTGTTCCACTAGCGCACACATAAAAGGCTGGCGGCGGCGGCGGCAGCGTTATTATATTGATGCACGGGGCTTTTCTTTACGATGGCATGCTCATTGCGCCAGGAGGGGCCGATGACCTCGGAGGCAGGCGGGCGAACCTTTTGTATCTGGTCTCGTCAGCATTGAAATTTGTACGGGTCTAAACC
>JAHEMB010000249.1 GCA_024643915.1 Rhodothermaceae bacterium
TCCGGGGCCGCGATGCCACGCCTGGCCAGGACCTCATCGTCAGCGAAATCGGCGACGTGTACCAGCTCGACATCAACACCGCCGGGCCGGGCAACAGCGGCGGGCCGGTTTTCGACGAACAAGGGCGCGTCATCGGCATCTATTTCGCCGGCAACAACCGGCTCTCTTTCGCGGTGCCCATTCGTTACGGGATGGACGTTCTCGGCATTCGCAAAGTGATAGAGTAGCATAGAGCCGGCGCGTCGGGGCCGCTGCGAAGGAGGCGGTGGCCCCGACGTACGCGGGTCCGTGACGCCAGGGACGGAAGCCATGAGGGAATCGCTTCATCTCAATGCCCGCGTCGGCGGGTACCAGCTCATCGACCGGCTCGGGGAGGGCGGGATGGGGGAGGTGTACCGGGCGGTGCACCTCGCCACCGGGCGCGTGGTGGCGGTGAAAGTGCTCACGCGCCTGGAGCCCCGCCTGGTGGCCCGCTTCCGCAACGAGGCCCGCCTGCAAGCCACCATTCAGCATCCCCACGTCGCCGCCCTCATCGAGTTCTTCGAGCACGAGGGGCGGCCCTGCCTGGCGATGGAGTATGTCGATGGGGAAGTGCTCGACGCGTGGCTGCGGCGGCGCGGCCCCCTGCCCGTGCGCGAGGCCCTGGCCGTCGTCCGCGCGCTCGCCGAAGCGCTCGATGCCATCCACGCCCACGGCATCATCCATCGCGACATCAAGACGAGCAACGTCAAGATCAGCGCCACCGGCCAGGTCAAACTGCTCGACTTCGGCATCGCCAAAGGACAGGCGATGGCCGGCTTGACAGCCACGCACGCCGTGGTCGGCACCCCCGCCTCCCTCTCTCCCGAACAGTTGAAAGGGCACGAAGCGGACGAGCGGTCGGACCTGTGGGCGCTCGGCGTGCTCTTCTACGAACTCGTCACCGGCTACCTCCCTTTCGAAGCTGAGGCGCCCCTCGAACTCTACGCGAAGATCGACCGGGGCCGGTTCACCCCACCCTCCGTCCTCAACCCCGCCGTCGGAGCCGAGGTGGAGGCCCTCATCGTGCGCTGCCTGAAGAAGCGCCCCGTCGACCGCCACCCCTCTGCCCGCGCCCTTTGCGACGACCTCGACGGGCTGCTGGACGCCTCGGCACAGCCGCCGAAAAGGTCCTGGACCGCCCGGATATTACCACCCAGGTCCCCGGGCCGCCGGATGAGGCGTGTGGCTTCGATGGCGGGCGCTGCTGTGCTCGTCCTTGGCCTCGTGCTCTTTGCCCTCCTTCGGCCCCCCACAGACGGGCCGCTCACCAATACCGTCCTGCCCCCCGCCTCAGGGGCGTCGTCCGCAGCCCCGGAGCCTCCTGCCGAGACGGACGGGGCGCCCCTCCACACCATGACTATCGACGTGATGGGTGAAGCGGCACAGGTCTACCGCAACGACTCGCTCCTCGGCTCGACGCCGTACGAACTGCGCGCCCCCGTCGGCACGCGCCTCGAACTGATGTTGCGGCGCGAGGGCTATCACGAGCACAAGATGAACATCGACGTGATGTCCACCACCCCCGGCTATCGGGAAAGGATGAACCCCATCCAATAAAGCCCTCCGGCTCGAATAAGGAGTAACCCGTATGTTCTTCCGCCGCAACAAGCCTAGGACTGAAGAGAACACGCCCGCTTCGCCCTCCGATGGCGCGCCCCGAGCCACTTCGGCGGACGCCTCCGTTGCCTACGACGTCATCGGCAGCGTGCTGACCGACGTGGGGTGCCACCGCGAGGTGAACGAGGACTACATCCGCCTCGTGCAGCCGGCCGATGAGGAGCGCACGCGCCAGCGGGGCGTGCTGGCCCTGGTAGCCGACGGCATGGGCGGCCACGCCGCCGGGGAGGTCGCCAGCCACCTCGCAGGCGAGGTGATCACCCGTACTTTCTACGAGAGCAAGAAGCCCGCCGCTCTGGCCCTGCACGCCGCCTTCATGGCTGCCAACCGGCACATCTACGAGGCCGCCAGCAAAGACGAACGCCTCCAGGGCATGGGCACCACCTGCACCGCCCTGCTCCTACAAAACGGCACCGCCCTTTGCGCCCACGTGGGCGACAGCCGCCTTTACCTCATCCGCGACGGCCACATCTACGTGATGTCGGAGGACCACTCACTCGTCATGGAGATGGTTAAACAGGGTTTACTCAGCCAGGAGGAGGCGCGCCAACACGACGACAAGAACGTGATCCTCCGTGCGCTCGGCCTGCATCCGCAGGTAGAAGTGGCGCTCTGGGAGCAGCCCTTCGCCGTGCGCCTTGAAGACCGCTTCCTCCTCTGCAGCGACGGCCTCTCGGACCTCGTCAAGGACGAGGAGATCCTGCTCCTGGCCGACGAAGGAGAGCCTGAAGCGGCCTGCGCCCAACTTGTGGCCCTCGCCCGCGAACGCGGCGGCTACGACAACATCAGCGTGGGCCTGCTGCGCCTCGCGCCACCCGGCGCCGCCGAGCAGCAGGCCGCGCCGGAGGATCTGCGTGCCACGCGCGAGGCGGCAGAGGAAGCACAGTCAGCCCAGGCGGCGGATCGCCGCCCTCCCTCTGGTGAGATTTTTAAGGACGAATAAGCACAGACGAGGTACCGCCATGATTGGCCATGTGGTAGGCAACTACAAACTCCTCGAAGAGATTGGCGAAGGCGGGATGGGCAAAGTCTTCCGGGGCATCGACCTGATGCTGGAGCGGGAGGTGGCCGTCAAGGTGCTGCGCCCCGAACTCGCCAGCCAGCCGAATCTGGTGGCCCGCTTCCGCTCCGAGGCCATCACGCTGGCGAAGCTGATCCATCCCAACGTGGCGCTTCTCTACAGCTTCCTCCGCGAGGGAGATGACTTCTTCATGGTGATGGAGTTCGTGCGCGGCGAGCCGCTCGACGAGGTACTCCGGCGTGAAGGCGCCCTTCCCGTGCACCGGGCGCTCCCGCTTTTCTCCCAGGCCCTCAACGGGATCCACCACGCTCACTCCCTCGGCATCATTCACCGCGACATCAAGCCCGCCAACATCATGATCACAGAGGGCGGCTCCATCAAGGTGATGGACTTTGGCATCGCCCGTGTGCTCGGCGGCGCGCGCCTCACCCGCACGGGCCATCTCATCGGCACGCTCGAATACATGTCGCCCGAGCAGATCCGGGGGCAGAACGCCGATGCCCGCGCCGACATCTATGCGCTCGGTGCGCTGCTCTACGAGATGCTCGCCGGCCACGTCCCCTTCGAGCGCGACACTGACTTTGACGTGATGCGGGCGCAGATTGAGGACGCGCCGCCACCGCCGCGCACGTTCGCGCCCCACATCCCCGAGGCCGTCGAACAGGCCATCCTGCAAGCGCTCGCGAAGGAGCCCGAGGCGCGTTTCTCCTCCGCCGAAGCCTTCCGCCAGGTCTTGCTTCACCAGGCCCCCGCCGCTCCGAGCGCCCAGGCCGCGCCCCCCACCCGCCTCGCTGAGCCGTCGCCTGGGCCGAAAGCGACCGTGTGGGCCGCGCCCACCGAACCAGCTTCTCCGGCGCCGCAAACGCGCGCAGCTGTCCCATCGGTGCTCCGGCCCACCGCCGCCGCCCCGAGCGCTTCGGCGGCGCTGCCTACCCGCGCCGCCCCCGCTTTCGCCCTGCCGGAAGAGGCGACCGTAGACCGCGCGGCCCGGCCCGGTCGCCTGGGCGGCCTGCTCCATGCGACCCGCCTGAAGCCATGGCACTACGGGGCCGCCGCTGCGGTGCTGTTGCTGCTGGTGGCCCTTCCGCTGTGGATGACAAGCGGATCGCCGGGCGACCCTGCCACCGACGAGAGCAGTCTCACCGAGGCACCCCTGAGTCCTTCTTTTCAGTCTTCCCTGCCGCCCGGCGGGGGCAGCCTGCCGCAGCAGGGAGTGGCGCAGGCCGGCCCTGCCGGCGACCTCCTCAATCCGTTCAGCGACGCCTCCCTGTCAACAGCCGACTTGCTGGCACGCGCCCGCCAGTTCTTCGAGGAGAACAAGTTGACGAGCCCGGCAGGCGAGAACGCCCTTGACGTCTGTGCGAACATCCTCCAGCGCGAACCTCACCATCGCGGAGCGCTCGACCTCATTAACGAAATCGCGCGGCGCTATGCGGTCTGGGGCCATGCCCAGATGACGCGTGGCCAGCACGCGAAGGCGCAGGGCAGCTACCGAAGCAGCCTCGACATCGCCCGGCGCTACCCGGCCGCCACCGGATCGCTGGCCGATGAGATGGCCCGCAAAGTAGAGGAGGCCAGAGAAGCCGGCCTTGCCGCCGCCCCTACCCAGGGAACGGAGAAAAAAGCCGAAGAGGCACCCCGGCCGGCTACAGCTTCCACTGCGAAAACCGGCGCAGGCACGGCCATGCTCGAAAAGGGCACGAAGATAAAAGTCCGCCTCACCAGCACGCTCGACTCTGGGGATGGCCAGAAGCCGGGCGACCCGGTAGCGCTGGCGGTGGCCAAGCCAGTGGTGATAAACGGCCGGGAGGTTATCGCACAGGGCGCCCCCGTGCGCGGGCAGATCCTCGTCTCGAACCGCAACCGGGGCCTGCGCGTCATCGAAGGCGAGCTTAGCTTCAAAGCCGTCTCGGTGCGGGCCGCCAACGGCGCCACCATCGAACTGGACTCGGAGCGGATCGGCACCAAGGCCCAACTCGGCAAGAATGCCGTCCTGCACGAAGGGCTGGTCTTCGACGCCTGGGTGCGCCACGATGCCCCTTTGAAATGAAGGAAGGATGGTGCGCCGCCCTGAACCCTGCGGTATATCGCATCAATGTGCAGTTCTCCTGGAATCCTGTGCAAGAATCAGAAGGGAACACGCTGCCTGTTGCGCCGCCGCGCCTTGTCTTGGAGGTTGTTCTTGGCTATCCTCCTCCCTCTCTCCTCGGCGCACCGACTTCGCCACGACTCTGACGCACAATCCCCCACAAGCTTTTGACACAACGAATCGTTATTCTCGGCGCGGGCGGCCACGGGCGCGAGGTGGCGGACATCCTTCGGCACCAGCAACGAACAGGCCAGCCCGTCGAAGTTATCGGCTTTGTGGACGAAGATAGCGCGTTGCACGGCAGAGTATTGGGTGGGCTGCCGGTGTTAGGCGGCTGGCGCTGGTTCGATGGGGTCGACCGGCGTGAGGTGGCGGTCGTGTGCGCGGTAGGGACCCCGGCGGCAAGCCAGGCCTTGGCCGAGCGGGCAGGGCGGGGGGGGCTGCGCTTCGCCCGGGCCATTTCGCCCTTGGCCTGGATCTCTGAGCAGGCGATGCTGGGCGAAGGTGTGATGATTTTCCCCCATGCCGTCGTCCAGACAGGCGCGCGCCTTGGCGATCACGTCACGCTCAACCTGGCCGCTACGGTCAGCCACGATGCACACGTGGGCCCATCTACGAACATAAATCCTGGCGCCCGGCTGGCCGGGGAGGTGCGCGTCGGGAGCGCGTGCTATGTGGGAATGGGCGCAAGCATCATTCAGCATCGCAACGTGGGCGCGGGCGCCGTTGTGGGCGCAGGCGCTGTTGTCATCCACGACGTACCGCCGCGTGTCACCGTTGTGGGCGTCCCGGCGCGCATCGTCGGCCGAAGCGGGCCGGCCTAGGGACAAGGAGCGCGGGCCCTGCCGCCGCCTTACTTCTTCACCAGAAAAGCGCATGGCCCGGCCTTTCCGCTGCACTTTTGCAAGGCGCGTTCGTTAATTTTGCGCTCTCTTTCGTGACCACCAGCGCCCCCTGAATATATGTACGACGCCATCATCGTTGGGGCAGGGCCGGGCGAGGCGACGACAGCCACCTGCATGGCCCGTCGCGGCCTCCGTGTCCTCCTCCTCGACAAAGACACCTCCCCTCGCGACAAGATCTGCGGCGACGCCATCTCCTGCATGTTCGACGACCTCTCCGAGCGCCGCAAGCTCGTCTCGCCTCTCTTCTACCTCCGCGTGTTGGCCGCATAAACAGGAGCCGGTACGCCAGCCGGGGAAACGGAGCGTTAAGATGAGAGACGTGGCCATTGTAGGGGGCGGCATCGTGGGGCTGGCCACGGCGTACCAGTTCACGCAGCTTTACCCGGAGAAGTCGGTCGTCGTTTTAGAGAAGGAAGCAACGATTGCGGCGCATCA
>JAHEMB010000250.1 GCA_024643915.1 Rhodothermaceae bacterium
CACGAGCGAGTTGCTCCTCGGCCTCGTCGCGCTCAACAAAGCCTACCCGGACGCCGCGCTCAAAACCATGATTGACCGCTTCGCCGAAGGCATCGCGATGATGCAATGGGGATCGGCCAATACCTTCCCCTACGGCGCGCACGCCTCCTGGGTGGAGGAGTGGCACGGGTGGGGCAATTCCCAGACGCAGGCCCTCGCCGAGGCAGGGCACATCGCCAGCGCGCAGCGTGAGGCCATCCATTTCTACCCGCGCCTGCTCATCGACGGCTGGCTCCACTCGATCAACCTGAGCACGCGGGGCACGCGCCCGTTCGAGCAGATCGCCTACGCGACGCGGGCCGTGACGGTGGGGCTGATCCGCCTTTTCGAGGCGACGGGCGAGACACGGTACGCGCAGATGGCCGGGCTGGCGGCAAGCTGGTTCACCGGCAACAACGTGGCGGGCGTGGCGATGTACGCGCCGGCGCACGGCTACGGCTACGACGGCATCGGCAGCCCCACCGAGGTCAACTACAACGCCGGCGCCGAATCTACGATAGAGGCCAATTTCTCCCTCCTCGAAGTCGAGCGCCACCCGGCGGCCCGGCGCTGGCTGACGGCGAAGGGCGCGCCCCCGGTGCGGGTAGAGAAAGGCGGCAAGCAGTACGCCTACCGCGTCTTCACCAACGACCGCAACGAGCGCCTCGGCCTCGCCCTCAACCTGACCGACGAAACGATCGAGTTGCTCGAAGGCGAGGCCCTGACGGCTTTCCTCGACGGGCAATAGCCGTTTCATCCTCCTCAAAGCAACGCGCATGAACCTTTTTGCTAAGACGGAGCGCCCTATCCTGGCGCCGCAACCCAACCTGCCGTGGGCGAGCGGGGCCGTTTTCAACCCTGGCGCCTGGTACGACGGCGCCCGCGTCCACCTGATCTTTCGCGCCGTACCGGCAGGCTACCGGCGCATCGCGATGCCCGACCCCGAACCCGGCGAGCCGACGGAGGGCTTCGACGACTACATCTCTTACATCGGCTACGCCGAGAGCACCGACGGCCTGCACTTTACCGTGCGCCCTACGCCCTTCCTCGCCCCTGATGGCCCCTGCGACCACTACGGCGTCGAGGACCCGCGCATCGCCTGCCTCGACGACGACTACCTGATCACCTACACCGCCCTCAGCCACCCGGCTTTTGGTGAGGAAGACGGGGTACGCATCGCCCTTGCATCTACGAAGAACTTCGAGATGGCCCACAAGCACGGCGTGGTCGGGCCGCCTACGCGCGACAAGGACGCCGTCCTCTTCCCCCGCCGCATCGAGGGGCGGATCGCGATGCTGCACCGCATCACGCCAGACATCCAGATTATCTTTTTCGACGATCTCGCCCAGCTTTGCGACCCGCCCGAAGGACACTGGCAGGAGCACCTGGCCCACCTCGCGGATCACGTCGTGATGAAACCCGAAGCGGCGTGGGAAGAGAAAAAGATCGGCGCCGGCCCGACGCCCATCGAGACGGACGCAGGGTGGCTGCTGATTTACCACGGGGTGGACCGGCACCACGTTTACCGTGCCGGCCTGGCGCTGCTGGACCGCGACGACCCCCGCCGCGTCCTCGCCCGCACAGCCGAGCCCGTCCTGGAGCCCACCCAGGATTTCGAGCGCTACGGCGATGTAAACAACGTCGTCTTCCCCGAGGGCGCCTGCCTCATTGACGGCGTGCTGCACGTCTACTACGGCGCCGCCGACCGCGTCGTCGGCCACGCTGCCGCCCCCCTGGCGGACGTGCTGGCCGCGCTGCGCTGAGGGACGTGTGGACGTGTGGACGTGTGGACGTGTGGACGTGCTGGCCGCGCTGCGCTGAGGGACGTGTGGACGTGTGGACGTGTGGACGTGAAGATAGCCAACTGGGCGCGCGTTGACTCTTTGACCTCTCGACTCAAGAAATAGCAATGAAAGACTTTCGTACTATCACCGCTGCCCCTCCTGTCTTTCCTGAGCGCCTGCACGGGGGGCGGGCCATCTTGGAGCCGGAGCCGGGGCATCCCTGGGAATCGCGTGTAGTGCTAAACCCGGCGGCCGTGCTCATCGAGGCCGGGACTGAACTGGAAGCGCTCCTTCCGGCGTGGGGGCTCTCGGAAGAGCAGGGGGCGCGTTTGCGCGAGGCGGGGGGCGCCTGTGTGATGCTGTACCGGGCGCAGGGGGCAGTGGACGTGGTAAAACAGCACGCGCCGTCCTCCCTCGGGCTCGCCCTTTTCACCCCGACGCTGGAGCCCGTGAAGCGCTGGCCGGAGCCGGTAATCAAACCCATCGCGCCGTTCCACGATCTCGGCGTAGAGGACCCACGCTGCACGAAAGTCGGCGACACCTACTATCTCTATTACACTGGCTACTCGTCCGGCACACTCGATGGAGCGGCAGGCGAGCGCCGCGTCTACATCTGCCTTGCCACCACCAAAGATTTCTTCGACTGGCAGCTCTATGGGCCGGCGGCCGGCGACCTCAACAACGTGGACAACAAGAACGCCGCCCTCTTCCCGGAGCAGGTGGACGACAAATGGCTCCTGCTGCACCGTCCGATGGCCGGGCCGGGTGCCATGGCGGTCCACCTGGCCGAGGCCGACGCACCCGAGGGGCCGTGGCGCTCGCGCGGCGTGCTGATGGAGAGCTACCCCTACCGAGAGTTCGCCCGCTCGTGGATCGGTGCCGGCGGGCCGCCCCTGGCTCTCGGCGGCGACCGCTTCCTGATGATCTATCACCAGGGCCACTTCACCCCCGAAGGCACGCGCGAGTACGACCTCGCCGCCGCCCTCCTCGACTTCCGCGCGTCATCCCCCGTACGCAACCGCATCGAACCCCTTATGCGCCCCACCGGCGCCGCCGAGCAGCAGGGCGACCCGGAGTTGGGCGTGGACAACGTTCTCTTCACGTGCGCCGCCTACCGCCTCGGCGACCGGCTCATCCTTCCTTACGCCGCTTCCGACAGCCGAATTTTCGGCGCCTTCCTCTCGATCGATGCTCTCGTAGCAGCCCTCGAAAAGCGTTGAATTATGCTGAGAGAAGGGTCGCCGGAGACGATTGGATAATCTAGACGGCTTCGAGGAGCAGTGAATGCCCACCGCTCTGCACCTCTAGGGTCACACCCTCCTGCCTGTGGACACGCCCCCCCTCCGCCAACGAATATGCGAGTAATGGCCTGAAAGAAGGTCGGCCGGACGCGATTCCTATAAACTGTCTGGTAGGTCAGTTTAGAGACAAGCGCGAGGGTTTTTTATCGAGTGTCCGACGCTTCTTGAAGCGCGTAGCCCAGCTACGGGCAGAGGCAACGGCGGGCGCTGGGTCTGAAAGAGTAAGAAACTGTCTGACAAGTTAGGCAACCTTTCGCACGTACACGGCATAGCGACCCACTTGCTCCACCTGCTCGTAGCCGGCCAGGAAGCGCGCCTGCCAGCCGACATGGGTGAGGTATTCCGCGATCTCGAAGCCGCCGGGACAGGCCTGGCACGGACCGGTACTGACGTAGACGACCGCCGGCTGATATCGCACCAGGTCCTCGCCCAGTTCCTCCAGGAAACGACGCTCCTCGGCCGGCTGCCGCGCCGCTGTACGGTACATCTCTTCTCCCCTACCCGAAGGCGTCCCTTCGTAGAAAAAGGCGACGGGAAAGGCACAGAGGTAGCGCGTGCCGGGGAGCCGGTCGGCATAAATCAACGACGGGTAGGCCGGCCACACGCTCGTGGAGATAAACGCCACCCGGTTCTTCGGTCCGGCATGCTGTTGGATGGAACGGACGAACCGGTGTACAGTGGCCCAACGGTACACGCCGTAGGAAACAGCATTCCTGCCCCCATGCCCCACAGGGAACGCGAGGCCAACGAGCAGCGCGATGAAGGCGACCGGCCGCCCGACGGCCCGCAGCCCGGCAGGTAACGTCTCCTGCGCCCGTTCTCTCTCCAGCAGCACCAGAGAAGACAGAACGATCAGCAGGCCCAGGAAGCCCGCTGCCGGGTACCGATGATAGGACCAGCCTTTCTGCTGTAACAGAAAGCTCCCAATGGCGAGGAGGAGGCTGAGCACCAGCCCTTCGAGCAGCAGCTTCCTCCCGGACGGAGCCTGGTGGGTAGCGACCGCCCCCAGGATGAGCCCAGCCAATACCAGCATCCAGAAAGAGCGCTCGCGCGCCAGCAGGGAGGGCAACGATGTGTTATAGGCATCGTAGTGCTCCAAGACGATCGGAATCCATCGCTGGAAAAAAGCGGTTTGCACGGCGTCCGGCAGCAGCAAGAAATGACCTGCGTAAAGGACCGCCAGCGCGATGACCACGAACACCTCGGGCGCGCGCAGTGCTGCAAACCGCCGGGTGCGGACCAGCATCCACAGCTCGGTGGCACACGCGATGACCACGAAATGAGGCTTCAAGAGCATGAGCACGCCGACTACGAGCGCCACAGCCACGACCAGGAATGGCCGCAGCGATACCCCCTGATACCGCGCCACCCGCAGCGCCAGCCAGGGCGCGAACGCCAGCAGAAAAAGGTGCTCGCGCTGCCCGAAACCGCCGTCACTGTAGATGTACACGGAAACGGCCAGCCAACCCGCGAGGACGAGCAACGGACCGGCCCGCGACGTGACCATCCGGCTCTTCTGGAGGAGAATGAACAGCGCCGCCGCCGATGCAAGCGCAAGGCCCAGCACCAGCACCTGGAACGTCATTGGCAACGGCGCCCCGAGCAGCTGCGCCGCGAGGACCGGGAGCGTGTGGAGGTAGTGCGTCAGCGGAGGATTCAGCTCAATGTAATCCACATACGGCAGATCGCCGCGCAGGAGTAGTTGGGCGCATTGCAGGTAAATCCCTACGTCGTGGTTGAGCGGCAGGACGGCAGCCAGCACGAGCCCTACCAGAACGCCACCGATGCCAAGAGTCACGAACGCAGCCAGGCCGACGGCGAGCCGGGTGTCCATGAGATGATCCTGCCCACGCGCCTGCATCCGCTCTCTTCCGAAGTGCGATGGTTGATCCCTGAAGGGGCCCTTCACGGCTGCCGCCATACCCCTACGACCGTCTTTCCGGCCCTGTAGCCCAGCAGCCCGTCAACGCGGCGCGACACCGGCACCAGGTAGCGGTCCCACGCCCTGATCTGTTGCACGGTAGGATACTGTTGCCGCAGCAGCACACGATTGGCGAGGGAGGCAAAGAAGCCGATGCTGTCGAGGTAAAAGAGGCGCTCTGTGAGAAGCCCCTCCGGGGCCACAGCCTGCAAGGAGGCCCTAGTGTAGCGCCGGTAGTGCCCAATAACCTTGTCAAAGGGGCTGAAGAGCCATTGGTGTGCCGGGGAAAGTACAATCAGATGACCCCCGGGCCTGAGGTGCTGCGCAGCCGTCCGCAGTTCGGCAGCATCCTCCTCGATGTGCTCCAGCACGTCGATGTAGAGGATCGTGTCGAACAGGCGCGTTGGCGTCAGATCTCCCGTGGTGCCAACGACGATCTCAGCGGGCAGTGGCAGATCGGCGTTCCGCACCACCTCGACGAGTTGCTTGGCCAGTTCAGCATCGGGCTCCAGGCACGTCCAACTACGCGGGCCAGGCGTGCACAGGTGCTGCGTCGTAGCGCCCAGGCCAGCGCCTACTTCGAGCACGTCCCCGCCGATATAGGGCAGGAGCCGACTGCGGAAATAGTCCTTCCAGTTGGCAGCCACCGCGAACAGGCGCAATTCGTCGCCGGCATAGGTGTAAGATTCAAGCATGAACGCGGGCCGAAAAAGAGTTGGGCTTGCGCAACGTGCCGGGTAGCGTCCCTTCGAGGGCTCGCACTTCGTGAACGAAGTAGCGATAATCACGCACCGGCAAGAAGGTGGAGCGGGTCCGCGTGGTGAAGGACATGCAGGTCGTGCACCACAAGTCCTACTCGCTCGTGGGCCTTCTCCGCTCCGACTTCTTCGGCCGCGCCATTCCGTGGAGCCGCATTCTCATGCGCCACCGCGCGCTTCGCGGCGACATGAACCTCGGACCGGCCAACGTGGCGAGCGTACCCCTGGCCTACCTCTTCGTCGCGCTCGTGCTCCTCGCCGTCGTCCACTCGGCGGCCTG
>JAHEMB010000251.1 GCA_024643915.1 Rhodothermaceae bacterium
CGTCGAGAAGCGAGGCCTGAGTCTGCTTTACTGTCTTGGCCATAGAAACCTTGAATTTGTCATGGTGGAAGACACCGTTCACGTAATGGCCCTTGGTTTTTTCGAACCATGGGAATTCTACCCTAAATGCAGTAACTAAAGAAGTCCCTAGGATAGAAGAGCCGGGGCGGATGCTGCTGGCCAAGTAAGAGTGGCGTCAGGGGAAACCTTCGGCGCGGTCTCCGTACATTGCGGTCATGGAACCGCTCGTAAAAGATCTCAGCCTCGCGCCGCCCCCGCTCGTTCCCGAGCCGCCGCCGCCGACGCGCATGGAGCATGTGGCTCTGCGTATGTTGCAGGCCGGCGCGGTAGTGTCCATCCTGGTCGTCGCCTCCTTCAAAGTCTTCGAACTGGATCGGTTCTTCGTGCCGAAGGAATTGGTGCTGCACGTCACGGCCTGCCTCGCCGGCCTCTTCGCGCTCGGCGCCGCCCGCCGCATGCGGACGACGCGGGTGGATGCGCTCCTCCTCGGCTTCCTCGTCTGGAGCGCCCTGTCGGCGGCGTTCGCGCAGAATAGCTGGGTGGGGATGCGGGCGGTGGCTGTCAGTCTCTCCGGTGCTGCCGTCTTCTGGGCTGCGCGGGGCGTGCGGAGGGCGGGCCTGGCGGGGCCGCTCCTGAACGGGCTGGCTCTGATGGTGGTGCTCGGCGCGCTCACCGCGCTTTTGCAAGCCTACGGGCTGGAAATCCGCTTCTTCTCGATCAACCGGGCGCCAGGGGGCACGCTCGGCAACCGCAATTTTGTGGGCCACCTCGTCGCGTTCGGGATGCCGGTGTTGTTGCTGGCAATGCTGCGGGCGAAGGGATGGCGGGGCTTCCTGTGGGGCAGCCTGGGGGTGGCCCTGGCTGTGGGGGCGCTCGTGCTGACGCGCTCGCGGGCGGCGTGGCTGGGGCTGGCCGCTGTCCTTGCGGTGATGCTGCTGGGCGGCCTGCTGCTCGGCCCGCTCCGGCGCGAGTTCAAGGTGTTCGGGCGCTTCGCCCTCCTCCTGGGGTTCGCCGTCCTCGGCGTGTTGGCCGCCCTCTCCCTGCCGAACGCCCTCAATTGGACGAGCGACGACCCGTACGCGGAGACGGCGCGCGGCGTGGTGAACTACCGCGAGGGCAGCGGGCGGGGCCGCCTCATCCAGTACGGCACCTCTTTGAAAGTGGCCCTCCATCACCCCCTCTTCGGCGCGGGGCCGGGCAACTGGCCCGTCGAATATCCGGTCTACGCCGACGCGGGCGACCCCTCTCTCAGCACCAGTAGCCGCGGGCAGACGGCCAACCCGTGGCCCAGCAGTGACTGGGTGGCCCTCCTCACCGAGCGGGGCCTCATCGGCTTCGGGCTCTTTATCGCTGTCTGGTTTTTCATCGCCGCCGGGGCGTGGCGAAAGCTGCGGACCTCCCGCGACTCGGCCGAGGAGTTGGAGGCGCTCGTCGTCCTGGCGACGCTCACCGGCACTGCCGTCGTCGGCGCGTTCGACGCCGTGTTGCTGTTGGCGTGGCCGACGCTGTTTTTCTGGGCCGCCGTCGGGGCACTGTGGCCGTCCGAGGAGGCGCGTGAGCTGGAGGCAGGGAAATGGAGCCGGCGGGCGGCCCTCCTCGTGCTGGCCGGCCTCGCCGGGTTCGCCGCCGTGCGGAGCGCCGGGCAGTGGACCGCCATGTCCATCTACCAGGCCGACACGAGCCGCGAAGCGCTGGAACGGGCCGCCGTCCTCGACCCCGGCAACTACCGCGTCCACCTCCGCCTGGCCCAGCGCAGCCGTCGCAACCGCGAGGTACGCTGTAAGCACGCCCTCGCTGCCCGCGCCCTCTTCCCCGAAGCCGCCGCCGCCCAGCAGGCAGCCCGTGGCTGCGAGTGAGCGGTGGAAGGCAGCACTGCTCTCAGGGCACTTCCTTCCACACGTACAGGTCCACCCGCGGCGCCGGGTCGGTTAGGGCGACAGCGAGTTCGTAAGCGCCATCAGGGCGGTGGCGCACGGCGAGGTCGCGTGGGTAGAAGTTCTGGCCGAAGGATGGGTCGGGCTGGGTGAGGCGGCGGACGAGGCGGCCCTGCCGGTCGAACACATCGATCTGGAGCCAGCCGGGCCGCATGTTGAGGGCGAAGAGGAAGGCGCCGGCCGGGGCGGCGGCAGGGGAGAGGAGGGGCGGCTCGCCCACGTTGCCGAGAGCGAACGAGCGGCTGCGCGCCAGCATCGGCGAGTCAAAGCCGACGAGCGCGAGGGTGTCGGGCAGAGCGGAGAGGTCGGTGGGGAAGAGGTCGGCGACGGCGCGGTAGCCGGAGAGGCTCACGAGCGTGTCGCCCCACAGCCGCAGCATGCCCGCGTGCCGCCACGATGGTCCCGGCAGCGCCACGCGCTTGGTGAGATTGCCGTCTGCATCCAGCCGCGCCACGTAGCCTTCAAAGTCTTCGCCCAGCAGCTTGAAGAAGACCGCGTCGTCCGAAGCCGCTACAAACTGAAGCGGGGCGCGCGGCAGATCCTGCGGTGTTGGCCGGCTGCTCGCGATGCGGCCCCCGGCCCAGAAATCCAGCCGCTGTTCGCGCGGGTTGAAGACGACGAGCGTATCGCCCCGCCGCCCCACTAAATACGGTACGTCGAACGCCTCTGCTACCATTTCCTCGACGAAGCGCCCGTCCTCACCAAAGACAAAAAGGCTGTTGCGCTCAACGTCGCTCGCGTACAGGCGGCCCCTTTCGCCGAAAAGGAGCGTGCGTGGGTATTCGAGCGGGTGCGTTTCCGTCCCCGTCGTCCTCCAGGCCAGCTGCAGCGTGTCCACCGCCGTTGCTTCGGCCACCTGCCGCGAGAGGGAATCGCTCGGAAACAGCGCACGCGACTCCTCCCGCCGACACGACGACGGTAGGCAGCCCGCCAGGAGGAGCGAGACGGCTAAGAGGAAGAGGAATGGCCGAGCGGATGAATGGACGAGTGGACGAGGGAAAGTGCACGCTTGCATCCGCTCTCTGCTCTTCTCAATATCGGAAAGCCCCAAAACAGGGCACTTACGAACCTGGCTGCCGCCCGAGTTGAAGGACGACCTCCCGCTGCTGGCCGTCGCGGAGGATGCCGAAGCGGACGTCGTCGCCTGGGCGGAAGTCGTAGATGCGGGCCACGTAATCGTTCGTATTGGTCACGGCCTCACCCTCGATGGCGACGACCACGTCGTAGGGCAGCAGGCCGGCCTTCTCGGCAGGCGAGCCGGCGTCGATGTCGCGGATGAAGACGCCACGCGGTTGCGTCATCCCCAGGGCCTGGGCGATGCGGTCGTTGACGTTGATGCCGGAGAGACCGGTGTAATAGGAGCGGTCCACTGCGCCGCTGGTCTTGAGCTCCTCAATGATCCGCATCGCCTTGTCGGCGGGCACGGCGAAACCGATGCCGACGGAGCCGCCTGTGCGGCTGTAGATAGCAGTGTTGACGCCGATGACCTCGCCGACGGCGTTGACGAGCGGGCCGCCCGAGTTGCCCTGGTTGATGGCGGCGTCGGTCTGGATCATGTCGCGGTAGATGCGGCCCTCGCCCTCGGCCTGGAGGTTGCGCCCAGTGGCGCTCACCACACCCACCGTTACAGTCGGCTCGGCAGCTTCGAACAGGCCGAAGGGGTTGCCCAGAGCGATGACCCACTCGCCCACGAGCGCCGGCCCGTCGTCGGCAAAAGCGAGGTAGGGGAGGGGCTCCTCTGGCTCGACCTTCAGCAGGGCCAGGTCGGTGGCCGGGTCACTACCGATGAGTTCGGCCTCCAACGTCCGCCCGTCGGGGAAGGAGATGGTGATCTGCGTGGCGTTGCCGGCCACGTGGTCGTTGGTGACGATATAGCCGTCGGGCGAGAGGACGAAGCCGCTGCCCACCCCTTGCACCTGCCGCTCGCGCACCCGAGAGCGCCGCTGCCCGAAGAAAAACTCGAACCAGGGATCGTTGAAGGGATCCTGGTAGCGGACGCGCTGCACCTCGATGACGTTGACGCTGACGACGGCCGGGGCCACGGCCTCCACCGCCCGCGTGATGGCCGTCTGCCGTCCCCGCATGATCTGCTGGCCCAGGGCCTGCTCATCGGCGGGCGTCTGCACGCGCTGCGGCGCCCGGTCCCCGTACTGCTGTTGCGACTGCGCTTCCCGCTGGCACCCGAAAAGCATCAGCGCGCCCAACACAAAAACGGCTCCTCGCGTCATGATCGTCAAGATGAAATGGCTCCTGTAAAAACTCGACGCGTGATACGAGAGGCCCGGCGGCGGGTTTCTCCGAAACTGGTCCTAGCAGCACGTGCCCGCTGTCGTCTCGCCGCTCCTCGTCGCTGCCAGCGCGCAGTCGAAAGCGCCGTAATGGATGCTGCGATCCCCAGCGATGCGGAAGTGGGGGGCGAGGCGGGTGGCTTCGAGCATGGCGGCGGTGTTGCCGCAGACGAGGACCGGGCGGCCCGTCTCGAAAACGTGGTGGTCGTCGAGGACGAAGCGGTGGGGGACGCCGGGGATCGTGCCCTCGTAGTAGGCCACCTGCCCATAATCCTCGCAGCGATCTTCCACCAGGTCGGGCAGCTTGAAGGCGCGCACGGTGACGGAGTGGAAGCCTATGTTGCCGACGCGGTGGGCCAATTCAGGGTCTTCCACCGTGATGGGGGAGTGGGCGGTGACGCGGTAGTCGAGGCAGCCGAGGTCGCGCAGCAGGCGGCGGAAATCTTCCTCGTAGAGGGCGCCGCCGAGGCACTCGCCGTAGAGGACGGGGTCGTTCGCCACCGCCTCCGGCACGCGCCGGTCGGCGAAAATATCGGAGAAATATAACTCGCCGCCGGGCCTGAGCACGCGGAAAATCTCGTCGAAGACAGCGGGCTTGTCAGGCGAGAGGTTGATGACGCAGTTGGAAATTACCACGTCGATGGAATCGTCTTCGATGCCGGCCCCGCGCAGATCCTCGATGTAGCCCTGCCGGAATTCGACGTTGGGCGTCGGGTAACCGAAGCGTGCCGTTTGCGAGTCGATGTGGCGGTGGGCCACGGCAAGCTGTTCCTTCGTCATATCCACGCCGATCACGTAACCCTCCGGCCCGACGAGGCGGGCGGCTACGAAGGCGTCGCGCCCAGTGCCGCAGCCGAGGTCGAGCACGGTGCAGCCTTCAATGCCTAGCGGAATCGGTGAGCCACAGCCGTAGAAGCGGTCGAGGATCTCATCGTCGATCTCCGCCAGCACGGCGCGCACGTGCGGCGGCAGGGCATCGGCACTGCAGCAGGCGTTGGTCTTGAGGTCGTGCCGGTTCTGAAGCACAGTGCCGTAATAATCGCGGACGGCGTCGAACGTTGAGGCGGGTACTTGCATGGAGGATCGAGAGAGATGTTGTACTTGTAGAGAAACTGAACGCCTCCTTGGTGTGCCCTCCACAGATATCATTACAACGCAAGAAAGAGCGCTTCAAGACTGGGCGAGTTTGTCCAGCCGCTCCAGCGTCCGGCGCAGGTCATCCTCAGTCGTGCGAGGGTTGATAGGGCAAAGTCGTAGAACGGTGTCTCCATGCAAGACGGTGGTGCTGAGCATCGCCAGCCCTTCGTCGCGTAGCCGCGCAACGAGGGCGAGGTTGAGCGCGTCGAGATCGGCGGGTGTGGTGTTGGGGGGCGCGTAGCGGAAAGTGACGATGCCCAGCCGGGCGGGCGTGGTGATCTCCCAATCCGGCATCGTCCCGAGCATCTGTTCAGCGGCTTCCGCCAGGCGAAAGCCCAGGGTGACGGCCTCACGGAAGGCCGCCACGCCAAAAGTTTTGAAGGAGAGCCACAGCTTGAGCGCGCGGAAACTGCGGGTGAGCTGGATGCCGTAATCGGAGAAGTTGACCTGGGCCGCGCCGAGTTGGGTGTCCTGCAAATACTCGGGCAGGACGTGGTAGGCGTCGTAGAGGTGGCGCGGGTCGCGTGCGAGCACGCAGCCGATCTCGAAGGGCTGAAAGAGCCACTTGTGTGGGTCGAGCGCGATGGAGTCCGCCCGGCCCAGCCCGTGGAGGAGGGTCCGGCCCTCGTCGCACAGCATCGCCGCGCCGCCGTAGGCCCCATCGACGTGAAACCACAGGC
>JAHEMB010000252.1 GCA_024643915.1 Rhodothermaceae bacterium
GGGCGAGGGGGCGATGTAGATGCCGGGCTCCACCGTGATGACGGTGCCGGGGGTGAGCGGGCCGCCGGTGCCCACGTCGTGCACGTAGAGGCCGAGGTAATGGCTGGTGCCGTGCATGAAAAACCGGCGCGAGTCGCTGGCGTCGTCGATGAGGCCGAGTTCGCGTAGGCCCTCGGCGATGACCTGGGAGGCGGCCTGGCCCGGGGCGTTGAACGGGTTGCCGGACCGTGTGGCCTCGATGCCCGCCTGCTGTGCCCGCAGCACGATCTCGTAGATCGCCTTCTCTTCGGGCGAGAAGTTGCCGTCCACAGGCAGGGTGCGCGTCACGTCGGCAGTGTAGCCTCGGTACTCGGCGCCGATATCGATGACGACGAGATCGCCGCCTTCCATCTGCCGGCGGTTGCTGTTGTAATGCAGGATCACCGAATTCTCTCCGCTGGCGACGATGCTGGGGAAGCCGGAATACTCGGCGCCGCCTCGGTGGAAGACGTACTCAATGAGCGCCTCGATCTCGTACTCGTGCATCCCCGGTTCAATGGATTTCATCGCCTCGCGGTGCGCCGCCACGGTGATGTCGATGGCGCGCTGCAAGAGGGCCACCTCCTCCTCGGTCTTCTCCAGGCGGAGCCGCGTCAACAGGCTGCCGAGGGTGGCGCTGTCAGGGTGCCGTGTGTAGAAATTATCCCGGAGCCACGTCCGCCAGCCCTCGACCGTCTCGGCTCCGAGAAAAGCTTCGTAGGCGCTGCGGAGGGCCGGCTCGTCGATCTCCTCAGCGTTGAGCCGGCCGCGCGCGATCTGCTGGATCTGCGCGAAGTCGGCGGCGTCTTCCACCGTCAGCATGGCGTTGATGACCTGTCGTACGAGGAAGTTGCCCCTTGCCTCCAGGGGCCGGGCGCGCTCCGTGACGAAGGCGATCTGCCGCCCCAGGGTGGAGCCTTCATCGACGCCCTCGGGCAGGGGCAATAGGAACAGGCGGCGGCTGTCGTCTTCGAGGAGCGGCCCAACGATCTCCTCGAACCGCTCATTGCTGACAGCCTTCTCCACGCCCAACTCGGCCTGGGCCCGCGCCGCGCCGAAACGGCGACCCAGCCACACGTCGCTGTACTGGGTGCGGGGCGGCACCAGGAGCAGCTCGTGCACCGTCTCGCCATCCACCTCCAGGCCGCCGGGCGCCAGAATCAGGACGGAGGCCGGCTCGTGTGTGCCCGTCAGGTAATACAGGTCGCTCGACTGCCGGTACTCGAAATCGACGTCGTTCTCGCGCTGGCGCACCGGGGCGCTGAAAAAGAGCGCCACGGCTTCCTCCGGTAGGGCCGCCCGCACGGCCTCGCGCCGGTTCTGGTGAAAAGCGGGCGGCAGCACGTCTGCGTCGTAGCGAACGGGTGGCTCGGGGATCGTGGCCTGCTGCGCCTGCACGCCCGGCGGCGCACTCAGCAGCACGAAAAGGAAGAGCATAAAAAGGCGGTGCATCGTATCTCGAATCGTAGAGGAAGAAGAAGGAATGGACGAGTGGAAGAAAGGACGAACGGACGAGCGAACGCGATTCAGGGATGAGCCTCGTCCACACGTTCACACGTCCTTTCGTCCATATGTAATCAGTACCCCGCGTCGCCCAGGCGGGCATTGCTGGATTGGACGGCGGCCAACTCGTTGGCGTGGGGCCACAGCTTGAGGGCGGCTTCCAACGTAGGATCGACGAGGTTGAAGAGGGGCCAGGAGGATTCGGCGCCGTAAAGGAGGCGGACGAGGTACGCCTTCATGCGCGTTTCCACCATCGCGCGACCTTCCTCGGCTGCCGCCCTCGGGTAGACGTTCGCCTCTCGATCTGCCACCTTGGCGTCGTCGCTCAGCTCCAGGCCCTGCTCCTCCAGAAAGCCAAGGAATTCCTTCCAGGTGGCGTCGTCGACCTCGTACTCCTCGACGAAAGCGACGGGGCGCTCGGCCCAGCGGTCGCGGAGGGCCTGCTCGTGGTCCTCGAACACATCGCGGATGAAGAGGTAGTCGAGCCCGTTGTAGGCGATGGCCTGGGCGAGAGAGACGGTGTCCGGGGTGACGACGAAGTCGGGCATGATGCCGCCGCCGCCGAAGACCGTCCGCCCGTGCGTCGTCTCGAACTTGAGCGAGTCGGGAATGCTCTCGCGGTACTCGGAGGGGTTGAAGATGGCGTCGGTGAGCCCTTCGCGCTTCGCCTCGTAATAATCCTTCTGGTTGCCGTTCTTGTACGGCGTCTGGATGAGGCGGCCCGAGGGCGTGTAATAGCGCGAGACGGTCATCTGGATCATGCTGCCGTCGGAGAGGGGGAAGGGCTGCTGCACGAGGCCCTTGCCGAAGGTCCGCTGCCCCACGATGAGGGCGCGGTCGTGGTCCTGCAGGGCGCCGGCCACGATCTCACTGGCCGAGGCGGAGGACGGGCTGACGAGGACGATGACGGGCGCCTCTTCGAGCAGGCCGCCGCCGGTGGAGCGCTCCTCCATGTTGAACTCGGTGTTGCGACTCTGCGTGTAGACGATCTTTTTGCCCGCCCCCAGCATCTCGTCGGCCATGCGGACGGCGGCTTCCATCACGCCGCCGGGGTTGTCGCGCAGGTCCAGCACGAGGCGTTCCATGCCCTGGCTTTTAAGGGCCAGCAGGGCCTCTCGGAACTCCTGGTGGGTAGTGGCGGCGAAGCGGCTGACGCGGATATAGCCGGTGTCGTCGTCCATCATGTAGGCCACGTCGAGCGACGTGATCGGGATCTGGGCCCGCGTGAGCCGGAACGTGATGGGTTTGGGTACGCCGGGCCGCTTGACGGTCATCTGCACCGACGTGCCGATGGGGCCTTTGAGGCGATTCTGGATGTCGCGATCGTCGTAGCCGACGGCGTTCGTGTCGCTGATGGCGATGATGCGGTCGCCGGGCATGACGCCGGCGGCCTCGCTCGGCCCGCCGCTGATGATGGACATGACGCGCGCCGTGTCCTCGGGCGAGGCCTCGAACCAGATGCCGATGCCGCCGAACGACCCCCGATAGCTTTCCTGCACCTCACGCACCTCGTCAGCACTGAAATAAACCGAGTGCGGATCCAACTCTTCGAGCATCCCCTCGATGGCGTGCCGGGCCACCATCTCCGCATCCACATCATCGACGTACTGCCGGTGGATCAGCACGAAAGCGTCTTCGAGCTTTTGCAGTTGCTTGAACGTATCGGTGCCCGAGACGGCGGACTCGACCTGCACGCCCAGCACCGCGCCGAGGACGAGCAGAAAGAGCGTAGGCAGGATGTATAGCTTCCAAGATCGCTTCATGGGGATGAGAAATCGTAAAGAGAGAGGCCAAACGGCTCGTATAATGTAAGCACGTCCCCTGGGGTAAGGGAGCGCCCATGCACGTTGAACCCGTCGATAGCGATTCTGATTCGGCGTTCCAACAGGTTTTGTTGCAGCGCGGCCCCCCTTTCTTTTCCCGCCCCGCTTGTGTTCTCGTGGCGATGCATCTGGTTACAAGCGACGTGCGCCCACGGATCCACAGGGAGCGCGGTCGGACAAGAAACGTTACGGGCCTCGCGCCCGCCGATCGTTTTATTGCGAGCCGGTCACACCCCGCCGGAACTTGCAGGACCACCGGCGAATTTCTCGCTTCCCTTTGCTGCTTTTCCTTCTCACCTCAGCCGCTCTCCGCCCATGCCCGCCGCGCCCCAATCCAGCGTTCAAGACAGCCGCGCCATTCGGTACGACAGCGAGGCATTCAGCCGGCTCGCCGCGTCCGCCGAGGAGCGGGCGGGCGAGGGGTTGCAGATCATTTTTCAGGGCGCGCCGCCAGAGAAGGTGCAGGAGGCGCTGGCCGCCTTCGCCGAGAACTCCACGCTCAGCATCCACCAGATCGATCTCTCGTCACTCGTGCAGGAGCGCGACGACCAGACGCGCGGCAACGTCCGCGAGGCGTTCGACTCGGCGGGGGAGGACGGCACCATCCTCTTCTTCAACCACGCCGACGAATTCTTCAGCCAGATTGAGGAAGAGGCGGCGCGTGGAGGAGAAGACAAAGACGCCCGCACCCCCATCGATTACCTCTTCCAGCGCACCGACGCGTTTAAGGGCATCGTCATCCTCGCCCTGTCCGACCCGGCCCACGTCGCCCGCGCCCGCCAGGGCGGCATTGATGTGGTCGTAACGTTTTAGCGGCCCTTACGAATCAGGCGGCGGCCCGGCGAAGCAGCTTCACGCCTCCCGCCCTGTTTGCGTGCCACAGTTTTTTAGCTCAACAAACAACGACACAACAGATTCGCGCCCGAGCTGAGATAGGACATATGTCAGATCCACCGATACATCCGAGACGCCGATCCCTTTCCAGAGTCGGCGTCTCTCTTTTTTGGCACAGCCCGCTCAGAGGATAGGAGCCAGCAGGCGCGTGCTCTGGACGGCGAGTTGGAAGCGCAGCGAGCGGTCCGTCATCTCCTCCTGCGTGAGCCCTGTCGAGCGCGCGAAGTCGGCTTCCAACATGGCGGCCACCTCTTCGCAAAAGCCGGCGTCTTTCGCCAGGCAGGTCACCTCGAAGTTAAAGCGGAACGAGCGGTTGTCAAAGTTGGCCGTGCTCACGGCCGCGTAGTCGTTGTCTACGAGGAGGATCTTCTGGTGCATGAATCCCTCCTCGTAAAGATACACTTTTACGCCTGCCCGCTCCACTTCGGGGAGGTAGGCGTAGGGGACGTACTTGAAGAGGAAGCTGTCCGTCATGCGTGGCATCATCACGCGGACGTCCACCCCGCGCAGGGCCGCGAGCTGGAGCGCGCCGAGCACCCGCCCGTCCGGCACGAAGTAGGGCGAGGCGATCCAGACGCGTTCCTCGGCGCTCTCAATGGCGTGCGAGTAGAGCAGTCCGCACGTCTCCATCTCGTCCGCCGGGCCGGAAGCCAGCACGAGCGCGCGGCGATCCTGCACACCGGCGGTCGGCTCCCAGCGTAGGTCGGGCGTGTCCTGCCGGCCATAGAACCAGTCGCGCACGAAGGAGAACTGGAGCCCCAGCACTACCGGCCCCTCTACAGCGAGGTGGGTGTCGCGCCAGGGGCTGAGTTTCTTATCGTGCCCGAGGTACTCGTCGCCCACGTTGAGGCCGCCCATGAAGGCCTGCCTGCCATCGACCACGACGATCTTGCGGTGGTTGCGGAAGTTGAGGCGGAAGCGGCCCAGCCAGGCGCGCTTGCCGCTGAAGCCGGAGACCTCGGCGCCGGCCTCACGGAGGTCGCGGATATAAGAGCGGGGGAGGCTGTGGCTGCCCACCTCGTCGTAGAGCAGATAGACGTCCACGCCCCGCCCTGCTGCGGCGATCAGTTTCTCCTTGAACGCCGTTCCGATCTCGTCGTCGTGGATGATGTAGAACTGGGCGAGGACGTAATCTTCGGCGGCGTCGATGCCTGCAAAGATGGCGTCGAAGGTGGCCTGGCCGTCGACGAGGAGGCGCAGGCTGTTGCTGTGCGTGAAGGGGAACGTGGCGAGGTCCTGGAAGCCGCGCAACTCGCCGCGCGTGCGGAGGTCGGCCTCCGTTTCGGGCCGTACGACCCAGTTCTTGAGCGCGCCCCCGCGTGCCGATTCGAGGCGTGTATTCACCTCAGCATTGAAGGCGCGGAGCGCTTCGATGTAATCCTCGAACTTGGCGCGCCCGAAGACCCAGTAGAGAGGGAGCGCCACCAAGGGGATGGTGATCAGGGCGAGTGCCCAGGCTGTGGCCCCCTGGGGCGTGCGTGTGCGCATGATCGCGTCCAGGGCGCTCACCCCTCCCAGCACGTAGGCAAGCGGCACGCCTATCGTCGCCACCCATCCCAATACATCGTTTCCCATGAGAAGCCTGCTCGTCGAGGACGTCTGCTTACACCTGCTACCGCCCCGAAGATACGACGCGTGCTTGCTCAATGGGCACTGGGGAAGTTTCGGCTACGGATGCGCCATGGCCGGACCCAGGCGCGTCGCCGATCGGAGCGCCCTATGACATGGAAGGATTCCATCGAATAGCATCAGCAACCGCCCCAGGCTGGTCTGTCATGGCTTTCCTCGCTGCCCTGGCAGGTTAACTTCGGCGCCCTTA
>JAHEMB010000253.1 GCA_024643915.1 Rhodothermaceae bacterium
CGCCCGACGGCAAACGCATTCTTTTCTATACACGGGACTCGCTCCCGCCTGCCCCGACGCCCGAAGCGCAGCAGGCCTCCTGGTCAAGCGCCGAACTGTATGCCATCGACGCCGACGGATGCAACCGCACGCGCCTGACGCAGAACGATTCGCTGGATCAATCCCCCGTGATGTCGCCCGACGGCACGAAGATCGCCTTCACCTCGTGCCGGGACGGGCAGCGCGAGGTGTACGTGATGGACGCCGACGGCATGAACGCCCGCCGCCTCACCTACAGCCGCCAGCCATGACAGGTCGCCATCGCCCCCTCAGGGCCGCCTGGCTTCGACGTGGAGGGCAAGGGCCTGCATGGGCGGGACAGAAATGCGCGCGGTGCCATCTGGGGCCACACTAACAGCAGGGCCGGTGCATTCGGTGGCGGTGGCTGCACCGTTGATCACATCGCAGTAGACGCCGGGGGGGAGGCCCGTGGAAAGCGTCTGGTCGAGCGGCTGGTTTTCATGGTTGATCGCCACGAACCCCCGGTCGCCGCGCCCGAAGGCGATCTGGTTTTCGCCGTTGCTCCACCAGTGGCTCACGAAATAGGCGGGCGCCGTCACGTTGCGGAAGCGCGCCATCGCGGCAATGGCAGGCCAGCGGTGCTCGCATTGCCACGCATCGCCAAAGCAGTTGAGCGCGGCGCCGTCATGGACGGGACGGACGCTGCCGTCCTCGCGCGTGGGCGGCCCCTGACCGTCGTCCTCGAACGCGTAGCTCGACATCACCTTGGGGTAGCCGTAGGGCCACGCCAGCATGAACACGTTCGCCAGCATGTACCGCGTCGAATCTTTGTGCGTAAGGATGTGCCCGCCGCCGCCGTGCCCGCGCTGGTTGTCATGGTTATCGATGAAGACGACGGCGCGGTGGCCCGGCATGAAGGCCCAGCCCTCGCCGAAAGCGTGTTGCCCGCGTAGCCATGCCAGCTTGCCTTCGAAAAACATGCGGCTGAGGTCGCGGCTGTACTTGAACTCCGTCACGTCGCCGTTCGGGAAATACTCGCGCGCCGTGATAGGCTCGCCGCCCTGGTCGATCACCTCCTGGAAGATGTAGGGGTTGCCCGACACCCTGTTTAGGATCGCCATGATGTCGCCCGCAGGCATGTGCTTCGAAGCGTCGATGCGGAAGCCGGCCACGCCGAGGCTGACGAGGTCGTTGAGGTAAGCACCTATCGTGTCGCGGACACGATCCGTCTCGGTGCGGAGGTCGGGCAGGTTCAGCAACTCGCAATTCTGCACTTCCCAGCGATCTTGGTAATTACGGATGTCATCGTTGCCGTAGCGCCCGCAGTGGTGGAAGTCATCGGCGTTGAAAAGGCCAGGGTATTCGAAATGGCTAAACTGTGTGCCGTCGGTGCCTGTGCCCTGCTCCTGTGAGCTCATGTGGTTGATGACGGCATCGACGTAGAGATCCACCCCGACGGCCTTGCACCGCGCCACCATCGCGGCAAAGGCGGCGCGGTCGCCGCTGCGGGAGGTGAGGCGGTAGCTGACGGGCTGGTAGCGCTCGTACCACGGGCGATCTGCCAGGACGGCGTGTTCCTGCGGGGGCGACACCTGCACGGCGGCGTACCCGGCCGGGCCGAGGAAATCCTCGCACTCCTGCGCCACGTCGTCCCACGTCCATTCGAAGAGGTGCACGAAAGCACTTCGCGGCGGGGGGGCCTGGGCCTGGGAGGCGGTGAGGCCGCCGCTGATCATCAACAGGAGCACCAGCATGGGGATGACTTTCATGGCGCGAATGGAAGGAAAAGGGAGGGGGCCGGAAGCCTTTTCACGATACAAGAAAGCAGGGTGGCGTGCAACCCCGAGAGGCCGTTATTGCATGAACAAGCATGCAAAGGAAGGCGGCACATGCAAGCGCAAATCGTGTATCTTGGCCCACCCTTGCCCATCCGTTTTTGATGATCCGCCTCGTTTCCAAGAGGCGGAACGCTCTTGCATCGCGTATCCCGACAGCTTCGGCAATTCTTCCGTGACAAAACGGTTCGCCGCAATGTGCGGGCGCTGGTAAAGTATTTTCTTTTCCTCACCGTTGTCATCATCGTTTCCACGGTGATTTTCCAGGTGATCATGCAACTGGTGGAGGGGCAGTCTCACTCCTGGGTGACGGGATTCTACTGGACGCTCATCACGATGAGCACGCTTGGCTACGGCGATGTCACCTTTACGACCGACATAGGACGACTCTATACCCTGTTCATCCTCTCCATCGGCATCGTCTTATTGCTGGTGGTGCTGCCGTTCGCTTTCATACGCTATCTCTATGCGCCGTGGGTTGATGCCCAACTCCGCATGCGCACGCCGCGTGAGATCCCGCTCGGCAGCGAGGGCCATGTCATCAACTGCCATTACGACGACATCGCGCCCGGCTTTATCCGACGCCTCGAACAAGAAGGCATCCCGTTCAACATTATCGAATCCGACATCGACGAGGCGGCGCAGCTCTACCATACCGGCCTGCCGGTGGTTACCGGGGACGTAGACGACCGCGCCACCTACGAGGCCCTTCGCGTGCAGCAGGCCCGCATGGTTTTCGCCAACCACAGCGATGCCGTCAACACGAACATCGTCCTGACGGTGCGCGAGGTGGCGCCGGAGGTGCCGGTCGTGGCGCTCGCCAACCACGAGAGTGCGGCGGCGGTGCTGGAACTGAGCGGGGCCACGCACGTGCTGCCGCTCAAACGCTGGCTGGGCGAGCAGCTCGCCAACCGCATCGATGCTACCCAGGCGCAGTCGCACGTCATCGGCAAGTACAAAGATTTGCTGATTGCCGAGTTGTCCGTGCGGCACACGCCCCTGGCGGACATGACGATCCGGGAGACGAAGCTGCGGGAAATCCTCGGCGTGAATATCATCGGCGTCTGGGCGCGAGGGCAGCTCTTCCCGGCCCGCCCGGATACGCATCTATCCCCGTCCAGCAGAACAGCCACATCATCACCAGCCCGTCGGCCTCCACAGAGCTCCTAAGTGATGCGGAACTGCTAATGCTGGGCGGCGCCGAACAGCGTGCGCGGTTCATGGAGGAGTTTGGCTGATGCGTACCAACAGGCTTTCTATTTGCAACGGGAAGAATGCCGAATAAGCGTTCTCAGAAAATCGCCATCGTTGGCGCCGGGGTGGCCGGGCTGGCGGCGGCCTACGGGCTCCGTGACGCAGCCGAGGTCGTCGTGTTTGAGAAGAGCCGGGGCGTCTCGGGGCGGGCAGCCACACGCGGGCGCCATGGCGTTCGTTACGATCACGGGGCCAACTATTTCAGGATGGAGGCCCCGCGCGTCGCGCACCTCGTTCTGCGCGTGTTGCCCACCGATGAACTGGCCGAAATTGCTGGCGACGTGTGGACATTCGATGGCGCGGGCCGCCTCAGCCCCGGCGACCCGGACCGCAATCTCATGGCGAAGTGGACGTACCGTAGCGGGATCAGTACGCTCGGCAAGCTGCTCTTGCGCGCCTCCTGCGCCGCGCTACAATCGCAAACGCGCGTGGGCTGCCTCGAAAAGGAACCGGCGGGCTGGCGCCTTTACGCGGAAGAGGGACACGACCTCGGCGTTTTCGAAGCTGTTCTCCTTACGCCTCCTGCCCCGCAGACAGCGGATCTGCTAGACGTATCCTCCCTGCCCGGGCGGGAGCACCTCGTGGCGGCGCTGCGCCGCGCCGACTACCGCACGCAGCTTTCTTTCGTGCTTGCGTTCGACCGGCCCCTGCCGCGCCCCGGCGATTTCTACGCGCTCGTCAACACGGACGGGGCACACGAGGTTGCCTGGGTCGGCTTCGAGGAGGATAAGCCGGGCCACGTGCCGTTGGGGCAGAGCGTTTTGGTCGTGCAGATGAGCCCGGCGTGGAGCCGCCCGCGCTACGAGGCATCCCTTGAAGAATTGCAGTCCGATGTGCTCCGCGCCGTCGGCGCGCTTTTGGGAGAGGCGCTCCCGGCGCCTGCCTGGGCCGATCTCCAGCGATGGCGCTACGCCCTGCCGAATGGCGCGGCAGACGTTGAGACGCTCCGTGAAGCCGAAGCCGACGGGCTTTTCTTCGCCGGGGATGGGCTGGCGGGGAAAGGCCGGGTGGCCCTTGCCGTACAGAACGGGCTGGAGGCGGCGGCCCGGCTGGCCGCGCTTCTCGATTGACAGCGTAGAATTTCTGAAAAAACCCTATCTTTGCGCATGACCACTGTGGAGCACAAAGCGGTAGAAATTGTCATCCCCGCTGATCTTTGGGAGGAGGAATTGGCGGCGGAGGCCATGCTGACGGCCTGGCTCGTGGCGGATGGCTCATCCGTGGAGGAAGCGGCCATCATCGCGGAGATTATGGTTGATAAGGTGACGGTGGAGGTTGAGGCCCCTGCCTCGGGCCGTCTCGAAATCCTCATCGCGCCTGAGTCGTTCGTCGATCTCGGCGACGTGATCGGGCGCGTTTATCTGAAGGAGGCGGCAGCATGAGCCACCGGACCATTCCCCTCAGCCGCTTGCAGAGCCTCAATGGGCGTAATATGCACGAGGCGTTGCAGACAGCGGTGCAGGCCACGCTCCACGTCGAGGCCGAGGTGGAGGCGCTCAGCCGTCTACGCGAGGCCACGCCTACAGACGAGCGCCTGCCCTTAGATCCTCATCTGCTGCGCGCCACGGCCCTGGCCCTCACCGCGCATCCAGCGATGAACGCGCGCTACTCCATGGGCGAGTTGTCGCTTTTTCAGGAGGTCAATCTCGGCCTGACGGTGGCCCGCGATGATGGCGTCATCGTACCCGTGTTGCACGATGTGCTCGGCCAGTCCTCCGACGAACTGAGGAGCGCCATCCGGCAGATCGTAGCGACGGCTCGCGAGGGCCACCTGCGGCTGCACGATACACACGGCGCCACCTTCACCGTGGCTGATGTAAGCGACTGCGAAGTAGACACCTTCACCCCGATCCTGCCCCTCGGCACGGTCGGCATCCTGGGAATGGGCCGCTTCCGCCGCGTCTGCTGCCCCGCCGATGGCGCGTGCCGGCCCCAGTCCGTCACGTCATTCAGCCTCACCTTCGACCACCGGGCCGTCCATGGCGTTTACGCAGCACGTTTCATCACCTCGGTCATCCACCATCTGCGCAGGCCGGAGCGGCTCTTCGGCTAGCTCGCCACGCCTGCGTCGTGCCCATGGAGCACGGCCCACGGGAGGGTGAATTTCGCGGTGTCAAGCGCGATGGTGGGATCAAGGTTCGCCCCGGTCAGCACTTCCGTCCAGATGAAATCGGCGTACTCTTCCGGCAGGGTGAGGGTGGCCTCGCGGTGCGCGTCAAACGTTTCGGGGAAGCGGGGCACGAGCGCGACGAGCGCTTCCCCCTCCGCCTCGCGCGCATAGGCGATCCAGTGTTCAGAGCCTTCAACGTCGAGCGGGCGGTAGCCGGCGTCGAAAAGTGCTGGGTGCGCTCGCCGCAGTTGAAGCAGCCGGGCGACGATAAACAACTTCGCTCGCGTGTCGAGCGCCTCAATCATGGCATTGAAACCGGCGGGGTCGGGTTGCTGCATCATCTCCTGTACCTCTCCCAGCAGCCACCGGCGCTTCTCGTAATCGACGGGACGGCGGTTGTCGGGATCGACGAGGGAGAGGTCGAGCAGTTCGCTGCCCTGGTAGAGGTCCGGCACGCCCGGCGAGGTGAACTTGAGGACGGCCTGGCTGAGGCTGTTGAAGAAGCCATGCCGCGCCAGGAGGGCGCTCAAGTCTTCAATAGCCAATGGGGTTTTCGCGTCCTCGATCACGCCACGCACGAAGGCATCGAGGTCGGCCTCGTACGCTTCGTCCGGGTTGATCCAGCTCGTGTGGCGCTTGCCCTCCCGTGAGGCTTTTTCCATGTAGGCCGCCAGCCGGTCCGGCAGGGCGTCCTGGTCGGCGCCGTGCCAGAGGGCCACCAGAAGCTGGTAGAAGAGGTATTCGTCGCCCTTCGCCGGGCCGCGCGTGCCCCGGTACTTCTCGCCGATCTTGGCCAGCGCCTCGACAGCCTCCGCCCACTGATCGGGCACTTCCGTCAGAGCGAGGAGGCGC
>JAHEMB010000254.1 GCA_024643915.1 Rhodothermaceae bacterium
GGAGAACATCCGCGCGGCCATGAACCGGGGCGCCTTCGACTTCCTGACGAAGCCCATTGAGCTGGACGACCTTGAGATCACGATCTACAAAAGCCGCGACACGGTGGAGCAGCAGAAGCGGGCCGTGCGCGTCCGCGAGATGTTCGGCAAGTACGTCTCGGACGAGGTTGTTGCGACCCTGCTGAGCCAGCCGGGCGCGTTGAAATTGGGGGGCGAGAAGCGCAAGCTGACCATCATGATGTCGGACCTGCGGGGGTTCTCGACGATTTCGGAGCGACTGCCGCCCGAGACCGTCGTCGAGATCCTCAACACCTACCTGGGCAAGATGGCCGATGTCATCACGCGCCACAACGGCACCATCAACGAGTTCATCGGCGACGCCATCCTCGTCATCTTCGGCGCACCCATCCGGCGTGAAGACGATGCGCAGCGGGCCGTTGCGTGCGCGCTCGAGATGCAACTCGCCATGGCCGACGTCAATGAGGAGATGGCGCGGCGGGGGCTGCCGACGCTGGAAATGGGTGTGGGCATCAACACGGGCGAGGTGGTGGTGGGCAATATCGGGTCGGACAAGAGGGTGAAGTACGGCGTGGTGGGCAGCCACGTTAACCTGACGAGCCGCATCGAATCCTACACGGTGGGCGGGCAGATTTTGATCTCCGAAAACACGCTCGACGAAGCCGGGACGACAGTCCAGATCGGCGAGGAGATGGAGGTCTCGACGAAAGGCTTCGCCAAGCCCATCAGCATCTACGCCGTCGATGCTCTCGGCGAGCCGTACAACCTGCTGCTGCCGGCGCAGGTGGAGCACATGGCGGCCCTCGACGAGCCCCTCTCCTTCCGCTTCACCATCCTCGACGGTAAATACCTAACAGGCGACGTGTTCGAGGGCGCCATGCTGAAACTCTCCACTTCGGGCGCCGTCATCCGCACCCACCACGAGGTCGATCACCTCGACAACCTCAAGATTACCCTGCCCACGCCGCACGCCCCGGAGGAGGTTCTGGGCGACCTCTACGCCAAGGTCATCGGCACCAACAGCGACGGGGAGACGGCCAAGATCCGCTTCACCGCCGTGCCCGAAGACGTGGCCTCGGCGCTGCGCCAGCTTACCGCCGCCACCGCCTCCTAGCATAACTTTAGTTATGGAAAGTCCAAATTCCAAGATCCAAATTCCAAGGTCTCCTGAAGCACCCTTTGGATTTCGGATTTGGGATTTCGGCTTTTGACCCTAACCTGATGACAGCACAGGCTCTCACAGATTTCGAGCAACAGTGGCAGGCACTCGTGCAGGACGGCGAGGCAACCCCTGAAAAGGTGGATCGCCTCACCGGTTTCCTGGGCGAGCATCTCATGGATCACCCTGCGTCGATCCTCGTCTTCGTGAACGACGTGCGCGCCCTCGCCGACCGACTGGATTATGCAAGCGGGCGGAGCTACGCCGTAGGGCTGAAAGGATATAGCCTTTACTTGCTATCGAATCACGAAGCGGCGCTGCCGGCCTTGCGTGAAGCCCTGGCCCAGGCCGAGACCCTGAACGACGCGAGGCTGGAAGCGCTCATGCTGGGCGGCCTGGCGTCGGTGCAGATGAGCCTGGGAAACTACGAACAGGCCCTCACCTTCGGCCTGCGCGCGCTTCGCCGACAACGCCAACTCGACGACACAGAGGCCGAGGGGTGGTGCCTCCACGGCATCGGAAACGGGTATTACGAACTGCGCGACTATGCCAAAGCACTCGATTTCCTAGAGCAGGCCCTTGCCCTTTTCGAGCGAATCGACTTCCCCATCGGCATCGCCCGGTGCCTGACCAGCATCGGCAGCGTCTACCGCAGCCAGGGCGAATACGAGAAAGCCCTGCCGTACCACGAGAAGAGCTTGGGCCTTTTCGAGGCGGCTGGCAACCGGCTCGGCGAGGCGCGTGCCCTCGACGACCTCGGCCTCCTCTACCAGCACCTCGGGGATCTGGAACGCGCCGAGGCGCTCCATAAGAAAAGTCTCGCCATCCGCGAGGGGGTGGGCAATCGGCAGGCGCAGAGCACCAGCCTCATCAACCTGGGCCGCCTCTACCTTGCCCGAGACGACGCCGACGAAGCCCTTAAGGTGCTGCACCGCGCCCTCCGTATCGCCAAGGACATCAAGGCCAAGCCACGCATCTACCAGAGCCACCTCGCGCTCTCCCAGGCGTACGAACAGAAAGGTGAATTGGACGCGGCCCTGACCCACCAGAAAGCGTACCACCACGTCAAGGAGCAGGTGCTGGGCGAGGAAAAAACGGCGACGATCAAGAACATCCAAATCGGCTTCGAGGTGGAGAAATCCGAGAAGGAGGCCGAGATCGCGCAGCTGCGCAACGTGGAGTTGAAGGATAAGAACGAGCAGCTCGAACGCCTCCTGCAAGAGTTGAAGGCGGCCCAGGCCCAGCTCGTGCAGTCGGAGAAGATGGCATCCCTCGGCGCCCTCACGGCGGGCATCGCGCACGAGATCAAGAACCCCCTCAACTTCGTCAACAACTTCGCCCAACTCTCGAAAGAACTGGCCGAAGAGTTGCGCGAGGCCCTCGGCGCCCTCGGCGACGCCCTCGATGCCGAAGCCCGGCAGGAGCTGGACGAACTCGTCGGCGACCTCCAGTTCAATGCCGAGAAGATCGAGGAGCACGGGCGGCGGGCCGACGGCATCGTCCGCGCGATGCTCCAACACTCGCGCGGCAAGCCCGGCGAGCGTCACCCGGCTGACCTCAACGAACTCATTGCCGAGTACGTGAACCTGGCGTACCACGGCATGCGCGCACGGCAGACCGACTTCAACGTCACCCTCGACCGGCATTTCGACGAGGCGGTAGGCCGGGTGGAGGTGGTGCCGCAGGAGTTGGGGCGGGTGCTGATCAACCTGCTCAACAACGCCTTTTACGCCGTCCACGAAAGGGCGCAGCAGGACGCGGAGGGCTACCGGCCCACCGTCCGCGTGCAGACCCGGCGGGTGGAGGATCACGTCGAGATCCAGGTGGAGGACAACGGCCCCGGCATCCCCGAGGCGGTGCGTGCGAAGATCTTCGAGCCGTTCTTCACCACCAAGCCGACGGGGCAGGGCACGGGCCTGGGCCTGAGCCTCTCCTACGACATCGTCACGCGCGGCCACAGCGGCGCCATGACGGTCGAGAGCGAGCCGGGCGCGGGCACGACCTTCGTGGTGACGCTGCCCTCTCTCTCCACCGGCTGATGCAGGCGCCTCGCGCGCGGACACACAGCAAAAGCCCCGGTCGCAACGTGTGCGACCGGGGCTTCTGTTTATGTCTTCAAGCGAACGCGACCGGCTTACGGCGCCTCGATAGAAGCAGCGGTGCCGTCGCCCGCGCCGTCGCCGGCCAGGCCGCCGAGATCGCCGCCGAGGGCGGCTTGCAACTCGGCCAGCTCCTTCTTCGAGCCCACGACGATGTCGCGGTAGGCGCGCTGGCCCGTGCCCGCCGGGATGAGGTGCCCCACGATCACGTTCTCCTTGAGGCCGTGGAGGGGATCCTCCTTGGCGTGGATGGCCGCATCCGTGAGCACCTTCGTCGTCTCCTGGAAGGAGGCGGCGGAGATGAACGAGTCGGTCGAAAGCGCGGCCTGCGTGATGCCGAGCAGGATGGGCGTAGCGACCGCGGGCTGCGTCTCGCGCACCTCGGCCTGCTGCTTGTCCTGCCGCTTCATGTCCGAGTTGACCTCGCGCAGGCGGCGCCGGTCCACGATCTCGCCGATCTGCAGGGGGCTGTCGCCGGGGATGGTGACGACGAACTTGTCGAAGAGATCATCATTGATGCCTTCGAGGACGAACCGGTCCACGTAGTCGTCTTCGAGCAGGTTGGTGTCGCCGGGGTCGGTCACCTGCACCTTCTGCATCATCTGGCGGACGATCACCTCGATGTGCTTGTCGTTGATGGCCACACCCTGGAGGCGATAGACCTCCTGGATCTCATTGACGAGGTACTCCTGCACGGCGCGGGGACCCTTGATCGCGAGGATGTCCTGCGGCGATATCTGGCCGTCGGAGAGGGCCTCGCCCGCCCGGACGAAGTCGTTCTCGTGGACGAGCAGGTGCTTCGAGAGCGGGACGAGGTAGGTCTTCGACACGGCGCCGTCGCGGCTGGTAACGATGACCTCCTGGGCGCCGCGCTTACGACCGCCGAAGCTCACGACGCCGTCGATCTCGCTGACGGTGGCCGGGTCGCTGGGCGTGCGGGCCTCGAAAAGCTCCGTCACACGCGGCAGGCCGCCCGTGATGTCGCGCGTCTTGGCGCTCTGGCGCGGGATCTTGGCGAGGACCTGGCCGGCCTGCACCGCGTCCCCGGCATCGACCTGCAAGCGGGCGCGGACGGGGAGCGTGAACTCGCGCGCGCGGCCCTCCTCGGTGTTGACGATAAGGGCGGGCGTGAGCGAGCGCTCCCGGATCTCGATGATGACCTTCTCCTTGTAGCCGGTCTGCTCGTCCGACTCCTCGCGGTAGGTCGTGCCTTCGATGATGTCCTGGAAGGACACCTCACCGCCGACCTCGGAGAGGATGACGCTGTTGTAGGGGTCCCACGAGGCGAGGACCGAACCTTTCTCCACCTCCTGCTCGTCGGTCACGAGCACCTCGGCGCCGTAGGGGATGACGTAGGAGATGAGTTGGCGCCCTTCCTCGTTCGGGTCCATGATGCGAACTTCGCCCTGCCGCGCGAGGACCACCTCTTTCTGTTCGTCGCCGTCGTCTAAGGTGACGGTGCGGAGGTTTTCGTAGACCACCTTGCCGGCGAACTTCGTCTGGATGGTGCTCTCAGCGGAGATACGGCTGGCCGTACCACCGATGTGGAACGTGCGGAGCGTGAGCTGCGTGCCGGGCTCGCCGATGGACTGTGCCGCGACGACGCCAACGGCCTCGCCCGACTCGACCATGCGCGCCGAGCCGAGGTTACGCCCGTAGCAGAGCGCGCAGATGCCGCGCCTTGCCTCGCACGCGAGGGCCGAGCGAATCTCAACTTCCTCGATGCTCGTCTCGGTGATGGCGCGCGCCTTCTCCTCGTCGATGAGTTCGTTGGCGTGGACGAGCACATCGCCCGTGAGCGGGTCCTCGACGTCGTGCACCGAGACGCGTCCCAGGATACGGTCGGCCAGGGGCTCGACCACTTCCTCGTTGTCCTTGAGCGCAGCGATGCGGATGCCGCGGAGGGTGCCGCAGTCGTAGGTCGCTACCACCACGTCCTGCGCCACGTCCACCAGGCGGCGCGTGAGGTACCCGGCGTCGGCCGTTTTGAGGGCGGTGTCGGCCAGGCCCTTTCGGGCGCCGTGGGTGGAAATAAAGTATTCGAGGACGGACAGCCCCTCTTTGAAGTTGGAGATGATCGGGTTCTCGATAATCTCTCCAGCGGAGCCGACGAGGCTCTTCTGGGGCTTGGCCATCAGGCCGCGCATGCCGCCGAGCTGCCGGATCTGCTCTTTCGAGCCTCGCGCGCCCGAGTCGGCCATCATGTAGATGGCGTTGAAGCCCTCGCTGTCGTTCTTGAGCGTGTCGAACAGGACTTCGGAGACCTTGTTGTTGGTCTGGGTCCAGATGTCGATGACCTTGTTGTAGCGCTCGTTCTCCGTGATGAAGCCCATCTCGTAGGTGCCACGAGCCTGCTCCACCTCGCCCTGCGCGCCTTCGATCATCTTGATCTTGGCGTCGGGGATGACGATGTCGGCGAGGGAGAAGGTGAGACCGGCGGTGGTGGCGCGCTCGAACCCGGCCCGCTTGATCTCGTCGAGGAAGCGGGAGGTGCGGGCAAAGCCGACCTCCTTCAGCACGTTTCCGATGATGCCGCGCAGGTTCTTCTTCGTCAGCACCTCGTTGATGTAGTCAACGCCCTCGGGCACGATCTCGTTGAAGAGGACCCGGCCGACGGTCGTTTCGAGCGGCTCCTCGCCCGGACGGCGCACCTTGATCTTGGCGTGCAGATCGACCAGGTGATGGTCGAACGCCTGCCGCACCTCGCCGTAGTCGGCGAAGAGCTTGCCTTCCCCTTTCAAACCGGAGCGGGCCTTGGTCAGATAATAAAGACCG
>JAHEMB010000255.1 GCA_024643915.1 Rhodothermaceae bacterium
CGCCGTCTTCGCTTCCGGCATCTGGATCGGTGGCCTTGACGACAGCGGCGAACTGCGCTTCGTCGGTACGGCCTACGGCCCCTGGGAGTTGTGGCCCGGCCCGCTCGACGAGAACGGCAACCCGCCCAACCCGAACGATTGCTCCGGCTTCGACCGGATCTACAAGATCACGAAGGACGACCTCGACACCTACGAACTCCAGGGGACGGCGTCGGCCGACATCGTGGACTGGCCATGGGATCTCGGCGCTCCCGTCGTTGACGGCGACGGCAACCCGAACAACTACAACCTCGATGGCGGCGACCGCCCCCAACTCATCGGCGAGCAGACCCTGTGGTGGGTGATGAACGATGTGGGCAACGTCAAGGAGTGGTCCAAGACGGCGCCCATTGGCCTGGAGGTGCAGGTCACGGCCTTCGCCTTCCGCAGTGCCGACGCCCTCAATAACACCACCTTCTACAAGTACAAGCTCATCCACAAAGGCGACCAGGCGCTCAACGATACCTGGTTCGGCCTCTGGAGCGACCCTGACCTGGGCAACGCCGCCGACGACTACGTCGGGTCCGACACCACGCTCGGCCTCGGCATCGTCTACAACGGCACCGATATTGACCAGGGCGTGGACGGCTACGGCGCCACGCCGCCGGCCCTCGCCTACGACTTCTTCCAGGGCCCGCTCGTGCCGGCGCCCGGTGAGGTCTACGTTGATCCCGACGGGACCGAGCATGTGGACCAGACCCGCCTGCCCATGCAGCGGTTCATGTACTACAACAATGACGCCTCGGTCATCGGTAACCCGACCGGTGATAGTGACGACCCCTATAACTACCTGCGCGGCTTCTGGCGCGACGGGTCGCGGATCACGCTCGGCGGTAATGGCTACGGCGGTTCCGTCCCGGTCAACTTCATGTTCCCCGGCAACCCCGTGACGCGGGATTTCTGGAGCGAGGAGAACACTGACGGGCGCGGCTCCCGTAACACCCCTGCCGACCGCCGCTTCCTGATGTCCACCGGGCCGTTCACGCTTCAGCCCGGCGACGTGCAGGAGATCGTCTACGGTATTGTCTGGTCGCGCTCGGTCAACCGGCTCGCGTCGGTGGCTCAGTTGAAGCGCGACGACATTCTCGCGCAGGGTGCCTTCAACGCCAACTTCGACATCCCGCCCCCGCCCGACGCCCCGCGCGTTTCCGTGGACGTGCTGGACGAGACGGTGATTCTGGAGTGGGGCTACCGGCCCACGTCGAACAACTATCTCAACAAGTTCGATGCGCCGAGCGCCTTCCTCTTCGATACCGACCCCGAGGACGGCAACGTCACCTACACGCTCGAAGGCTACAAAATCTACCAGTTCGACTCGGCCTTTGATGGCGAGGGACGAGTGATTGCGACCTACGATGCGATCAACAACGTGACGACCATCGTCGATGAGGACCTCGACCTCGCGACGGGCGCCGTCATCTCGAAGGTGGTGGCGCAGGGCCGCGACAGCGGCATCCAGAACTTCCACATCGTCGATAACCTGACCAACTATCAGGAATACTTCTTCGGGGTGCAGGCCTACGCCTACAACCCGAACTCCCTGCCGAAGATCTACGCCAGCCCGATCACGCGCATTACCGTGATCCCGCAGAAGGTGGATGCCCGCGATGGCGGCACCAGTTTCCAGGCGGATCCGGAGTTGGCCATCGAGTCCGTTCGTACGGCAGGCACCGGCGATGCCCTGGGTGTGTTTGCCCGGGTGGTGCGCCCGAGCGCCATTACCGGCAGTAATTACAACGTGCGCATCTACAGCCTCCTGCCCGAATTTGGCGTAGACCTCATCCTCGACCCCGAGCATCCGGAGGATATCACCCGTGCGCTCATCGTGGGCGGCGATACGCTCACCAAGGCGCAGGCGCTCACCTACGACGTGGTGAATGCTTCGACGGGGGCGGTGGAGGTCAGCGGGCGCAACTTCTTCGTCACCAACGAGAAGTTGCTGCCCTTCGGCGCCGACCTGTTCAACATCGACGGCCTCTCGTTTGGCGTCGATACGGCGCCTGCGAACTTCAAGAACTTCCTGGTGACGGCCAACGCGGCCGGCCCTATCGATCCGCCCACGGGTGGCGCGGCGGACTTCCAGGGCTTCCCTGTGCCGGAACGGCCGGGGGCGAGCCAGCAGGTCGGCGAGGGGGTCTGGATGTTCAACACCGGCGCCACGTCGGCGGGTGTCTCCTACGATGCCTTCGTCGGGCGTTCTGTCCGTAACGGATGGGATCCGGTGGTGCCGTTCGACTTCGAGGTTCGCTTCACCGAACGGTGCTACAATGCGTGGCGGGCCTCGGTCGATGCCGGGGATCCCTTCGCTACACCGGCCGATGGCTGCTACGGCTACGACCGCTTCTCGCTCGTCACCGACGCGGGCGACACGCCGCAGCTCGTGCCCTACGAGCTCTGGAACATCGGCATCGACACGCCCGATGATCCGAGCGACGACTTCCGCCTAGTGCCGGCCGTTATCGACTGGGAAGCCGACGGCTACAACCTCCAGTGCTTCGACACCCCCGCCTCCGGTGCTGACAACGACCCGGAGAGCGACTGGACGTACTGGTACAACCCCATCGACCAGTCTCCGGGCGAAGCCGGGTACAACGCGTGGGTGGCCGATCTGCTCTCGGGCACGACGCCCTACACGCACGCCAACGAGATTCTGGCCCGTACCATCTTCTTCAACTGGAACGGGGGCTCGGTTGAGGGCTGTACGCTCGACAACAAGACCACCCACTTCGACCAGGATATGCCGGAGGCGGGCACCGTCTTCCGCCTGGTCACCACGAAGCCGCTCGCCGACGGCGACGTCTTCGCCATCTCGACGCAGGATGCCGTGCCGGTCCGTGGCGACCGGGCCACAGCCCTGGAAGCGATCGAGAAGATCGGCATCGTGCCGAACCCCTATAAGGGCGTCTCGGCCTACGAAGTGGACGTGACCAACGACAAGGCGCGCTTTACCAACCTGCCGCGCCGGGCCACCATCCGCGTCTTCACCCTTGGCGGCACCCTCATCCGCACCATCGAGAAGAACAGCGCGTCTGCTTCGCTCGAATGGAACCTGCGGACGGAGGAGGACCTGCCGATGGCCAGCGGGATGTACATCATCCACGTAGAGGCTAAGGACGACAGCGGCAACGTCTATGGGGAGAAGGTCATCAAGTTCGGCTTCATCAAGAAGCGGATCCAGCTTGACCTGATCTAACGGTTGGCGGGGGCGGCGCCGGGGCTTCGGCTCCTGCGCCGCCCACAACCGCCCTCCGTGGCCCACTACCCGATTGAAATTCTACAGAGGACATAGACCATGAAAGCGAAAAGCATACTGACCACGCTCCTGGCGCTGGGCCTGCTGCTGATGACGTTTGAGGCGCAGGCTGGCGACAAGGATCGGCGGGGGACGGCCGGCTCGGAGCACCTGCTGGTTCCCCTGACGGCCCGCACCGCCGCCCTCGGGACCGCCACCACCACCGGCCTCCTCGGCATGAGCGGCCTTGAGGCGCTCTACACGAACCCGGCGGCCCTGTCGCTCAACGGCGGCACCGGCGGCCTCTTCAGCCACATGCAGTACGTGGCCGATATCGACGTGAATTACTTCGGTGTTGCCCAGCGCTTCGGCTCTAACAACATCGCGCTGACGCTCGCCTCCTGGGATTTCGGCGATATTCCCCTCCAGACGGAGGAGCTGCCCGAGCCTGGCGACGTGACCTTCGACGCGTCCTTCGTCACCGTAGGGGCAGCCTTAGCCCGTGAGTTCACCGACCGTATCTCGGCCGGCGTGCACATCAAGTACGTCAGCGAGCGCATCGACGACGTCTCAGCAGGCGGCGTGGCCTTCGACGCTGGCATGACCTACGCCGTCGGCGAGAGCGGCCTGCGCTTTGGCGTGAGCCTGAAAAACTTCGGCCCGCAGAAGTCCTACGACGGCACGGGTCTGGTCAAGTTCGCCCAGGTGGGCGGGCAGAACCCACAGGCCCAGGTCAACGCTGTCTCCCTTGATGGCGCCGACTTCGAGATGCCCTCGCTCCTTAACTTCGGCGTGGCCTACACGCGCGAGTTCGGCGCAGGCGCCATGGTGACGGTGCTGGGCAACTTCCGCTCGAACTCGTTCGCGCAGGACCAGTACGCCGTCGGCCTCGAACTGGGTTACCAGAACCTGTTCTACGTGCGGGGCGGCTACCAGATGGAGAGCGACATGGACCTCACCTTCTGGCAGGGCTACAATGCCGGCGCCGGCCTCAACCTGAACGTGGCGGGCACGCAGCTTGGCATCGACTACGCCTACCGCGCCGTTGAATTCTTCGACGACGTGCAGATGATCACGGCGAGCGTGACCCTCTAAAGGCTACGGCTCAACGTTTCAACGTGCTTCGAAAGGGGGCGAGCTGCTTAAAGCGGCTCGCCCCTTTTTTTGCGCCGAAGAACCGGGGGCACCGAAGAATCGAAGCGGGGCGGTATCTCCCGGAAACCCTCCGTTCAAACTGCTGTTTTCAAGGCATCCTTCTCGAAAGCTGCTCGTCAATGGTTCGCCTGCTTCCAGATATGTTTGCGCGATTTGTGTGCGAAGGTGTGCGCTCGTGGAGGGAGGTCGATAAAAGCCGTCCACACGTCCACACGCCTACACGTCCACGCCCTTTGGGGACGATCCTGCTGCTGGGTTGCCTCGTGGTGCTGGGCGCGTGCAGGGGGGGCGCTTCGACGCAGGAGGGGCAGGCGGTGTCCGAGGAAAGCAATACGCCTGCCTTCCGCAACGTCCACGGCGCGGCGGATTTTGTGGGGGACGAGGCGTGCTTCACTTGTCACGAAGATCTGTACCGGGGCTACCAGGAGCATGGGATGGCGCGCTCCTACTATCGCCTCACGGAAGAAAACGTCGTGGAGGATTTTGCCGCCGCGCCGCTCTTCCATGCACCGAGTGGTTTTTCTTACCGCGTCTTTGCGCAGGACGGACGCTTCTTTCAGGAGGAGTACCGGACGGAGGCGAACGGCGAGAAGACCCACCGCCTCGTGCGCGAGATGCAGTACGTGGTGGGCAGCGGCACGGCGGCGCGCACCTACCTGACGGAGAACGAAGGCCGCCTCTACGAACTGCCCCTCACGTGGTACACGCAGGCCGGGCGGTGGGACTTCAGCCCCGGCTACGCTGAGCACAACACGCGCTTCGACCGCCTGGTGCCGGACCGCTGCATGGCCTGCCACAACAGCTTTCCCGAGCCGGTGGCGTTCGTCGAGGGCAAGTATGGGGCGGTGCCGCAGGGCATCGGGTGCGAGCGGTGCCATGGCCCCGGTAGCCTGCACGTCGAAGAGCGCCTGGCCGACCCGGAGCCGGCGGGTGGGGTCGATGCGACCATCGTCAACCCGGCGCACCTGTCGCTGGAGCGGCGGCTGGATGTGTGCCAGCAGTGCCACCTGCAGGGCGCCGTCTCCGTCCTGCGTGAGGGGCGGGGGCCGTTCGACTATCGCCCCTCCGAGCCCCTCGCGGCCCACGTTGCTCTCTTCGCCGAAGACGTGCCGCCTTCGTCTGACCGCATCAGCGTCATCTCGCATGCCGACCGGATGAAGCAGAGCGCCTGTTTCCTCGGCACGCTCGAAAAGGGCGGAGCGATGGAATGCACCACCTGCCACAACCCGCATGAAGGCTTCCGTACGAAAGGCCCGGCCTATTTCAACGACACCTGCCTCACCTGCCACCAGCCGGCCGCCCTTACCGCCCGTTTCGACGACGCGGCAGCGCGGGCGCTGCACACGCCGGAGACCAACTGCACCTCGTGTCACATGCCGAAGGTGGAGGCCGAGGACGCTCCCCACGCCTCGTTCACCGACCACTGGATCCGTGTGGTCAGGGACACGTCCGCGCCGCCCGAGCAGGACGCCGCACAGCCGGTGAGGCTGGTGCCCTACCTCGAGGCGGATCGGGCGGAGCGCGGGGTGTACGAGGGGATGGCCTACGTGATCTATGGACGCCAGAACGGCAGCGAAGCGGCGCTGCGCAAAGGCGC
>JAHEMB010000256.1 GCA_024643915.1 Rhodothermaceae bacterium
GCTTCGTTGTCAAGGGCGCGATGCTATTCCTGCTCTGGCAAGGCGAATTCCATCGCCCCACACACATCCGGCGATTCCGCGCTGTTTTCGCACATTTCGACCTGTAACTTACTTCCAGAAGTCTCGATCTCCGCACGATTTGTAGATCTGGTGTAGATCAATTTTGGACCCTTCCCAAACTTTTCTCTGGAACTGCGTAACACGATGAGACTATATAACACATACGTTATATAACCACTCTGTTCAAGGCCCTGCCCTATGTCCGCTCGCTCCGTCTCCGACCGCACCTGCATCCGCGCCGAGGCTGATGTCGAGATGCTCGCCCGCCTCCGGCGTGATGCCCACGCCAACGACCACCTCGTCGCCCTCGCGGCCTATATGGCCGCTACCGGCAACGAGACCCGCCTACGTATGCTCTACGTGCTCTGGCAAGCCGATGAGCTTTGCGTCTGCGACCTCGCCGACATCTTTGAGATTACCCAGCCGGCCGTCTCGCGTCACCTGAAGATCCTGCGCGAGAAGGCGCTCGTCGAGGCCCGGCGCGATGCGCAGACGATCTTTTATCGCGTCTGCACGGACAACCCGTTCGCCCGGATGCTGGTGCAGCTCTTCGGCGAGCAGGAGGCCGGCCACATCACGCTCAACCTGAACGAGATCGCGTCATGAGTACGTCCAACGACAAAACGACGCGCTGGGGTGTGGCTGCGGCGCTCGGTGCCGCCATTGCCGCTTCAGCTTGCTGTACGATTCCCCTGCTGCTCGTGGCCCTCGGTGTGGGCGGTGCCTGGATCGGCACGCTCACGGCGCTGGAGCCCTTCCGCCCGCTCTTCATCGTGCTGGCCCTCGGCGCGCTCGGCTATGCCGGCTATCGGGAGTGGCGCACGGCACGCGGGCCGGACTGCGACTGCGAGATAAGTGTTTCTGACAGGCTGCGTCGGGGGCTGTTGGTCGTGGGCCTTCTGGCCGTCGCGGGCCTCATCGCTTCGCCGTGGCTCATCCAGGGCACCGCCTCCGCAAAAAGAACGCCGGCGGCATCCACCACCGCCCCTTCGATGATGCAGGTGGTGGTCCTGAAAGTCGAGGGCATGACATGCGCCGCGTGCAACGTCACCGTGCAGAAGGCACTGACGAACCTAGACGGGGTGCAGACCGCGACGGTGACCTTCGAGCCGCCGCAGGCCGTCGTCCACTATGACCCGGCGAAGGTCGCTCCGGAGGACCTCATGCGGGCGACGACTGAGGTGGGGTATCCTTCTAAACTCAAGCCGTCGTCATGATCGACAAGAAGTACACCGACAACAAGCTGGTCGTCTTCGGAGGCCTCAGCGCGGTCATCGTGGCCCTGTGCTGCTTCACGCCGCTCTTGGTATGGGGCCTGGCTGCCCTTGGCCTGGCGGGGCTGGTAGCCTACGTCGATGTCGCGCTACTGCCGCTCCTGGCTATCGTGCTTGGCATCACTTATCTCGGCATCGAGCAGGTCCGCAAGCAAGACGAGGCGACCTGCGATGATACCTGCACACCCTGACCCACGACGTTCTATGCACCGATCTTCCTTCCTTCTGGGCCTTGGCGCCCTCACACTCGCCCTCGTGCTGCTTGCCGCCGGGCCGCTCTCGCCGGATAAGCAGCAGGCGCACTACACGATCCAGGGACCGTTCTGTAGCGGCTGCGTACCGAGCCTGAAGACCTTGCTCGAAGAAGTCGAGGGTGTCGAGGCGGTCGAGATCGATGTCGAGAATCTGCGTGTTTCGATTACGTTCGATCCGACGCACACCTCGGCCGAGGCGCTCCTCGTCTTTGTCAACGAGGAGACGACGTTCGATCTCAAGCTCGACGAGGTCACCGACCTCCCGGACGACACCTGACCTTCTCCCACGAATGCCCTGATACGATGGAAACCATCACGCTGACTTCGACCATCACCTGCCCGGCCTGTGGCGAGAAGACGACGGCCGAGATGCCGGAGAACGCCTGCCAGTTCTTCTGGTCGTGCCCGGCCTGCGAGACGACGCTGCGCCCGCAGGAAGGCGACTGCTGCGTCTTCTGCTCCTACGGCGATGTCCGCTGCCCACCCGTCCAGCGGGCCGGCGACGACTTCGACGCCTCGGCCTGCTGCGGCTAGCCGGCACTACCTCTCTATTCTTCCGAGAACGAGCCATGACCATCGAATTCTTCTCTGCCGATTGCCCCTTCTGCGAGGACGCCCTCGCCACCGTCCGCCGCCTCGCCGCCGGCCGGCCCATCGAGGTGCTAGACGTGCGGGAGGAGGCCGCCGCCCAGCGGGCTGGCGCGCTCGGCGTCCGGGCCGTCCCAGCGGTCGCCGTCGATGGCCACCTGGCTGACTGCTGCCGCTCCGGGGGCATCACCGAAGATGGGCTCCGCGCGGCGGGCCTCAACGCCTAAGGCCGATGACGAATATTTCCTGTGACCTCGCGGTCCTCGGCGGCGGCATGGCGGGCCTGCCCATCGCTAACAAGGCTGCCTACAAGGGCCTCAGGACGGTGCTCTTCGAAAAGGAGCTCCTCGGCGGCACGTGCCTCAACCGGGGCTGCATCCCGACGAAGACGATGATCGAGGCGGCCCGCGTGGCGCACGTCGTCCGCACGGCTGCGTGCTTCGGCGTCATCGTCGGCGAGCCTGCCGTGGATCTTGCCGCCATCGTCGGCCGCAAGGACGAAGTGATCGCATCGATCCGGGGGAACGCCTATCGCCAAGTCGAGCAGAACGAAAACCTGACGTTCATCGAGGCCGAGGCCGTCTTCGAGGCGCCGGGCCGGCTCCGGGCGGGCGAGACGGTCGTCGAGGCCGAGCGCATCGTCATCAACACGGGCGCGCGGCCCATCATACCTGCCACCATCGAGGGGCTCGGCGCGGTGCCGTATCACACGAACCGCTCGCTGCTGGAGGTCACCGAAGTGCCGGCCTCGCTCCTCGTCCTCGGAGGCGGCTACGTGGGCGCCGAGTTCGCGCAGATGTTCGCTCGCTTCGGCGCACAGGTGACGATTCTTCAGCGGGCGGATCGCCTCGTCCCCGGCGAGGACCCGGAGGTGAGCCGGGTGCTGGCAGAGGTCTTCGCCGAGGAAGGCATCGAGGTCATCCTCGGGGCTGACGTCAGGCGGGCTGAAGAAACCGGCGACGGCATCCGGCTCCATGCCTCGGTAGATGGCACGCAGCGCGCCTTCGAGGGGGCGGCGCTGCTCGTGGCGGCCGGGCGTACGCCCAACACGGACGGCCTCGGGCTCGATGCCGCCGGCGTAGAGACGGATGCGCGCGGCTTCGTCATCGTAGACGCGGCGTTTCGCACCAGCCAGGCAGGCGTCTTCGCCATCGGCGACGTGACCGGCCAGCCTATGTTCACGCATAGCGCCCGCGACGACGCCGAGCGCCTCTACCGCCGCCTCGTCAAGGGGGACGACGTGACGACCGAGGGCCGCCACGTCCCCTACGCCATCTTTACCGACCCCGAGATCGCCGCCGTCGGCCTGACCCAGCAATCGGCGCGCGAGGCAGGCTTCGAGGTCAAGATTGGCAAGCACCCGTTTACGCGCGTGGCCCGCGCGAAGGCGGCCGGCCAGACCGCCGGCTTCGTCAAGATCGTCGCCGACGCCGAGACCGACCGGCTCCTCGGCGCGCAGATCATCGGGCCGCATGCCGGAGAGCTGATCCACGAGCTGGTCGTCGCGCTCGACATGGGAGCCACTTACGAGCGGATCGGCCGCAGCCTCCACGTCCACCCTACACTTGCGGAAGGCGTCAACTCGGCCGCCGGCGGCGTCCATCGCCCGGCCGGCGATACCTGACGAACCAAAGAGGGAGGAAGAGTCATGAAGATCCGTATACCCGTCGAGGCCGACCGCCTCGACCAGGCGCTCGACGCCTTTCCCGATTCATTTCTGAATCTCGATCCCGACGCGCAGCGCGTCTCGCTGGCGATCTACCGCCTGTTGGCTCGGGCCGAACCCGTCCCGCTTGCCGCCATCGCTGCCGAGGCCGGCGTCTCCACAGCCCGCATCGAAGAGCTCCTCGACGGCTGGAGCGGCGTCTACCGCGACGCCGAAGGCCGCGTCGTCGGCTACTGGGGCCTGACGCCCTCGGAGATGGACCACCGGCTGGACGGCGGCGGGCACACGGTCTACGCGTGGTGCGCCTGGGACGCGCTCTTCATCCCGGCGCTCCTCGGCCAGATCGTCGAGGTAACCTCCAAAAGCCCTAATATGGGAACGTCCATCCGGCTGACGGTCACGCCGGAGGGCGCAGAGAGCGCAGACGGCCAGAAGGTCTACGTCTCGTTCCTGGAGCCGCCGGACGAGGAAAAGCTGGCCGAGGACGTGATCGGCTCGTTCTGCCACTACGTCTTCTTCTTCCCATCTCTGGAGGAGGCGCAGGCGTGGACGGCAGCGCACCCCGGCACCTATCTGCTGACGCTCAACGAGGCGTTCGAGCTGGGCCGCCGCAAGAACGCCCGGCAGTACGCGAATCTATAGCCTCACCGGCCCCGCCTGCCGGCGCGCGGGCGGGGCCGCTTCTTTACGCGCGAAGATGCGACCCCCATGCATCGTCTAACGAAGTAGATGGATCGGTCCGATTCGACGAACGCGCAGGCTGTGGCGCTGCTGCGGGCTGCCACCGGCGGCGACCGCGCGGCGCTAGGGTGCCTCTACGAAACGTATGGGCCCGCCGCGTATCGTACGGCCTGCCGGCTCGTGGGGCAGGCCGAGGCAGAGGACGTCGTGCAGGAGATCTTCCTGACGCTCTCCCGTCGTCCCGATGCCTTCGACAGCCGTTCGGCCTTCACGACGTGGCTCTACCGCATCACGATCAATGCCTGCTACGACCGCATGCGCAAGACGCAGCGCCGCGCGGCTTACCACGCCGGCAGCCTCGACGCCGAGCCGGGCCGCGACTGGCCTGCCGACGGTGACGGGCCTGCCGTGCGACTCTTACGGCACGACGTACAGGAGCACGTCGAACAGGCACTCGGACGCCTCCACCCGGACCTGCGGACGACGCTCGTCCTGAAAGAGATCGAACAGCTCGCCTACCGCGAGATTGCGCGTATCATGGACTGCTCCGAGGGCACCGTCGCCTCACGCCTGGCGCGGGCACGCGTCCAGGTCGCCGCCTGTCTCCGCACCGCCGGCATCGATGCCACCTACTTCGACGAAGCCTGAAGCCCCGTGACGCCTGATCCCCATATCGACCCGGCTCGCCTTGCCGCCTACTTCGACGGCGAACTGCCCGATGAGGAGCACGCTGCCGTCGAGGCACACGTAACGGGCTGCGCACACTGTCGCCAGCTCCTGGATGATATGGCCCTCGTCCAGGGTGGCTTCCGGGCGCTTCCGTTGCTACCCTTCCCGGTAGAGGTGGAGCCGCGCCCGGCGAGGCCGCCGCGCCGGAAGACGCCGGTGCGCTTCCTCCGGCGACGCTCGCGGATCGGGGCAGCGGCCTCGGTGGCCTTCCTGGCTGTGTCTCTCGCGGCGCTGGCCCTCCTGACGCGCGACGCGCCATCCCCGCCCGAAACCTCGCTGCCGATCATCTCGGCCTCGGCACCGTTCGACCTCGGCTTCTACCTAGAAGCACTCGACCACGCGGGCCGCCTGCCGGCCCTCCCGCCCGAGTACCGGGCGCAGCGCACCTCTGATGAAGAGGCTCTGCGTGCCGTCGCCCGCACTGTCGAACTCGACCTGAAGGCGCTGCCGCCTGCGCTACGGCTCGAAGAGGCCGCCGTGATCGAGCGCGACGGCTTCCGCCTGGCGCAGCTCGTCTATCAGCATCCGCGCGGCACCCTGCTCGTCTTCGCCCAGCCCCGCGACGTGGCCGTCTCGTTCTCCGGCTTCCCGGCAGAGACGACCGTCATCGAGGCCCGCCGCTGCCTCGCCGTCCGCTGCGGCCTCTACCGGGCCTACTGCTTCTCGACCGACGAGACGACCTATACCATCGTAGGCCGCGAAGGGGATCCGCTCATCGCCGATGTCTTCCGCGCCATTTCCCTGGCATAGTTCGGTCGGATAG
>JAHEMB010000257.1 GCA_024643915.1 Rhodothermaceae bacterium
GGTCCGAATCCCGGTAATCGAACGTCCAGATTTTCTCGCGCGTGTCGGCGTCGAGGATCCAGCCGTAGTCGTAGGCAAACTCGCCCCGCGCCTCACCGATGGCGTAGACTTCGACTTCCAGGGGCCGGTCGAGGACGAAGCCGGCTTCTTCATAGGCGTCGTCGCGCAGGCCGGTCAGGGAGAGGAAGGTCGTCTCGTTGAAGGCGGCACGCTCCCGTTCGACGGCATCGTGCTCGACGGTTCGCCCGGCGCCACGGACGACGAGCCGGAAGTCGCGGTAGGCGCCGTTCTCGACGAACTCGCCATGATAAACCCGGTCGCCGTAGCGCCGCGCCTCGCGGCTCTCCCGGCCGAAGACCTCGCTCACGGCGTCCTTGATGCGATCCGCGATTTCGCTGGGCTTGTCTTTAGAATAAGAGGATATGCCGGTGCCGGCGTAGGAGGCATAGTAGGCCTCGTAGACCCCGGCCGGCAGGGTGACGTTGCCCTCGAAGGCACGCAGATCCTTGGAGCCGCGCTGCGTGTCGGCGTTGCTGAGCGTCCAGACGACCTCGCGCGTGCGGGCGTCGAGGATCCAGGCGTTGCCGGGCCAGTAGTCCGGTCGGTCGTCCTGCCACAGCTTGTCCCAGAAGTAGTTATTGTTGTCTGTGGATTTGGCGCCGGTGGCCTCCAGATGGAGCGTCTGCCGACTGTCAAGGGCAAAGCTCTCCATGCGAACCTCGCGCGGGGTGAATGCTTCCAGATCGACCAGCGTGCGATCCTGGGCGCGGCTGACGGGGATGCACACGCACGCGATCAAAAGAAAAAGGAGGGTGCGCGCTGCGGGGGAGATGGTGGCGGTGAGCATGGGGAGGCCTCGTCTTGGGCGGGTGGGAAAAGTAGTCTGCCGCGTTCCTACGGGACGAAGGACTCGATGTATGCAGGCAAAGCGAAACATCTTATTCAGGATAGAGAAAATGCGCCTGGCCGCCGGGGCGGACGAGGACGAAGAACGTCATCGGCTCGGCGCTGTCGACGCGGGTGTGGTCCTTGGGATAGTCGTCCGTGATACGGATACCTTCCCCCTTGTGCATCGCCGTTTCGTCGCTCAGTTGGAGCGTCCACTTCGTCTCATCGCCCGCGCGGAGTTGCACCGTCTCGCCGGTTCTCACCCGCCGCGGCCCGGTTACTGCCGCCCCATCGACGAACGCCTGCACGCCGTCCGGCACCGTCACCTCCCGCCGGTTCTCGCCGAACTGTACGTGCCCCCTTCCCTGGAACCGGACGGTGTGATCCGTCGCCAGCATCAGCCGCCCGCCGTCCTCGATGGTGAGCCAGAAGGCCTGCGGCGGGGCGCTGTGCCCCACGGCATAGCCAAGGCTGAAAAAGAGCACCGCCAGCAAAAGCAACAGGACCGCGCGCCGGGACATGGCTGAATCTCCGCATTACGAAAGGAAGGGATTCGTTCAGCCCCCTGCGCAAGAGACATGCCAGTAGATGGAAGTGATTGTGATACCGAGGCTTATGCAAAGCACATCAAAGCGACTGCCCCGACGAGGTGTTCGCTATGGCACATCGCCTGTACGCCAGCGAACACTGCGTTGTACGAGGTAGGGACGTGTGAACGCATGAACGAGCTTCTGTTTATCGGAGCGTGGACGATCTCAACGATGGGACGCGACGATCTGGATTGCCCCGCCGCAGGAGATCGGGCGCGTGGTGCTGAACCTGCTCGGCAACGCCTTCGATGCGGTGCAGGAGCAGGCCGCGCGGACCAACGGGTCCTTTACGCCAAAGGTGACGCTAAGCACGCGCCGCCTCGATGGGCAGGTCGAGATCCGGGTGTGCGACAACGGCCCTGGCATCCCGGCCGCGCAGCAAGCGAGGATCTTCGAGCCATTCTTCACCACCAAGCCGACGGGGCAGGGCAACACCGGCCTGGGGTTCTCCCTCGCCTACGACGCGGTGGTGCAGGGGCACGGCGGGCGGCTGGCCGTAGAGAGTGAGGAAGGCGAGGGGGCAACCTTCATTGTGACGTTGCCTGCGCCGAACGAGTGGCACGATCCGAGCGCGTAAGGGAGGGACGCCTCGCCGCGCCCTCATTTGCCTCACCGCATGAAAAGCGCTATCGTGCGATCATCTGGTCCCACACGGCACGGTCAGGGGCCGGCTAACCAAACGAACCTGCTGAGGCGCCCTTGAAACGAGCCTACCATCTCGACATCCCCCAGACGCTCGAGGAAACCCTCGACCTCCGCCGCACGGCGCTCCTTGTCTACGACATGCAGGTCGGCATCCTCAGCCAACTCCACCATGCCGAAGGCATCACGGCGCAGGTGCAGCAGGTGCTTGCCGTTGCCCGCGCAGTGCGCCTCCGGACGTTCTTCCTCCGCCACCTGTCCCTCCCGAGGAACCTCATGGGGACGTTCCAACTCCGGCAGGCGCTGGCCTGGCAACGCAAGGATGCCGTCGAGGACCTCCATCCCTGGTTCCTGCGGGGCTCCGAGGCGCACGCCATCACACCCGAGCTGGCGCCCGAGGCCACCGAAGCGGTCTTCGACAAGATCACGATGTCGGCCTTCGAGGGCACCCCGCTCGATATCGCCCTGCGCGACTGTGGCGTCCACAGCTTCCTGATCGTTGGTGTGGCGACCGAGATCGGTATCGAACCCACCGTGCGGCAGGGCGCCGACCTCGGGTACATTCCCATCGTGGTGGAGGACGCCTGCGGAGCGGGCCACGAAGAGGCCGGGCAGCGTGCCCTCGCGAGCCTGCGGCACATGGGCGATGCGCTCTTCACCACCGTCGATGAAGTGACCGCGTTGCTGCAAACGAAGGCGGCGAAGACCGCCTGACGCCCTGCGCCCGACGGCCCCTTCTTTTGCTATACCCTTGCATGGTGAACCTCATGAAAGTCGGCGTTCTGGGATCAGGCGACGTGGCGAAGGCCCTCGCCACCGGTTTCCTCAAGCACGGGCATGAAGCAATGCTCGGCACGCGCGAGCAGGCCAAGCTGGCTGATTGGACGGCAAACCACCCCGGCGTGCGTGTCGGCCGTTTCGCGGAGGCGGCTGCCTTTGGCGAGTTGATCGTGCTGGCCGTGAAGGGGACCGCCGCCGAAAACGCGCTGGCCCTCGCGGGGAAGGAGCACCTGGCCGGCAAGCCCATCATCGATACAACGAACCCCATCGCCGAGGCGCCGCCCGAGAACGGCGTCCTGCGCTTCTTCACCGATCTGGAGGGGTCCCTGATGGAGCGGTTGCAAGAGGCTTTCCCGGCAGCGCGCTTTGTCAAAGCGTTCAACTCCGTCGGCCACGCGATGATGGTGGATCCGCACTACGCAGAGGGCCGCCCCACGATGTTCATCTGCGGCAACGACGAGGCGGCGAAGGTTGTCGTGCGCGGCCTCCTCGACCAGTTCGGGTGGGAGACAGCGGACATGGGCGGGGCCGAGGCAGCGCGCGCCATCGAGCCCCTTTGCATCCTCTGGTGCATCCCCGGCTTCTTGCGCAACGAGTGGACGCATGCCTTTAAGCTGCTGCACTGAGTAGCGCCGCAGCAGCCCAAGATCATCCTACCAGACAATTTCTGAGTATCTTTCAGCAGCGGGCAGCCGCGCGATTGCCCTCAACCTCCACACGCCTGCCACGTAGTTATGCTCGATCTGCTCATTGTTCTCGCGTTCGTCGTGTACGCTATCGGGTCGGGGCTGCGCGCCCGGAGCAAGGCCTCGCAGAACCTGCAAGAGTATTTCCTGGCGGGCAAGACGATTGAGGGCTGGCGGGCCGGCCTCAGCATGGCCGCCACCCAGTTCGCCGCCGATACGCCGCTCCTGGTGACCGGCCTCATCGCCACGGGCGGCATCTTCATGCTGTGGCGGCTGTGGATCTACGGGCTGGCGTTCCTGCTGATGGGCTTCGTCTTCGCCATCGGCTGGCGGCGGGCGGGCGTGCTGACCGACGCCGAGTTCACCGAGGTGCGCTACAGCGGGCAGGGCGTTCTCTCCCTCCGTGTCCTCAAGGCCGTCTACTACGGCACCGTCATCAACTGCGTGGTGATGGCGATGGTGCTGGTGGCCGCTGTGCGCATCGCCGAGGTGTTTCTGCCCTGGCACGAGTGGATCGCGGGTGGCTTCTACAATGCGATGGTGGGGCTGGTGGAGGGCATGGGGCTGGTGAGTGTGTTGGGGCAGAGCGTGCTGGGCTTCGCGCCTGAGATCGCCGCCACCAACAACTTCATCTCCATCTTCCTCATCCTCGCCTTCACTGCGCTTTACTCGACCACGGGCGGGCTGCGGAGCGTTATAGCCACGGACGTGGTGCAGTTCGGCTTGGCCATGGTCGGCACGCTCGTCTACGCCTGGATCATCATCGACGCGGCGGGGGGGCTGGCGGGCCTGCCGGGGCGCCTTGTCGAGCTCTACGGCACGGTGCAGGCCGATAAGATGCTCTCGTTCGGGCCGCCCGCGAGCGAGGTGCTGTGGCCGTTCCTGGTCATCATCAGCCTGCAATGGTTTTTCCAGATGAACAGCGACGGGACGGGCTACCTCGCGCAGCGCTCGATGGCCTGCCGTACGGACCGCGACGCGCGGCAAGCGGGCGTCATCTTCGCCTGGATGCAGATCCTTTTCCGCAGCCTCATCTGGCTGGCGATTGGCGTGGGGCTGCTCGTCATCTACCCCTTCGCCCTCGAAGACATGGCCGACCCCGGCTTCGCGGCCTCGCGCGAGATCCTTTTCGTCACGGGTGTCAACGATTACCTGCCGCCCGGCATCCGGGGGCTGATGCTGACGGGCCTGCTGGCCGCCCTCGCCTCTACCATCGACACGCACCTCAACTGGGGCGCTTCTTACTGGAGCAACGACATCTACGCCCGCCTCATCAGCCAGCACTGGCGGAAGCGCGAGGCGACGAGCAAAGAACTCGTGGTGGTGGCCCGCCTGTCGAACGTGCTCATTCTTTTCATCGCCCTGGCCATCATGGCCAACCTGGGGTCGATCCAGGAGGCGTGGGTGACGTCGCTGCTGCTGGGGGCGGGGATGGGGTCGGTGCTGGTGATGCGGTGGCTGTGGGAGCGGATCAACCTGTGGTCCGAGGCGGCGGCCATCGTCGTCTCCCTCATCACGGCTTACCTGCTGCTGTTCGTCTTTCAGATGGGCGACGACCAGGACTGGCTGCGGCTGAGCATCATGGCGGCGGTCTCCACCATCGCTGCGGTGGGCGTCACGTTCTTCACCCCCCGCACCGACGACGCCACCCTCCTTGCCTTCTACGAGCGCGTGCGGCCCCTGGGCTTCTGGGGGCGGACGGCCCGGCTGGCCGGCCACCGGGCGCGCGGCCCCCTCCACGGCCTGACGCTGCGCCTGCGCGCCACCCTCCTGACAGCGGGCTCGCTCTTCTTCCTCCTCATCGGCTGCGGCCGCCTGATGCTGGCTGCCCCGGACGCCTCGGCCCTCGTCACGTGGGGCTTCATCATTGCCGGCCTCGCTCTCATCCCGCTCTGGTGGAAGGACGCCTTCGTCAAGGAGGAGCTGAAGGTGGACCGCTCCCTGCCTACGCCCGAGGAGGCGCGGGTGGAGGAGGAAGGAATGAAGAATGTCGAATGATGAATGGAGCATGTTGAAGGATCTGGCTCTGTGTTCAAGGGAGGAGGCTCCTTCAACAATCATCAATCCCTATTCGTCATTCTGCATTCAAACGACCTATGGAAGCACCGGCCCGCAAGCTTGCTTTCAGCAGGCAGGCTTTCTATTCTTTCTGCTGTTGAGACGGTTGAATTGAGATTCCCCTTGACCCTTCTTGTCATTCCCGCGCAGGCGGACACGAGGGCGAAGCCCGACTGACGCAAGTAAATCCAGTACGGATGTCAGAAAACTGATCTCTGGATTCCTGCGGTAATCTTCGATTTCCCGCCTGCGCGGGGAAGACTAAGAGGGAGAGGCGGGGGCATTTTGAAAGGGATTATCTGTTTGGCACCGATACATTCTTGTTGTGATACGATATGACGCTGATCCCGAAGC
>JAHEMB010000258.1 GCA_024643915.1 Rhodothermaceae bacterium
CGGCGGGCGCGAGCGCGTAGCCGGCAACTGGGCGTTGCGGGGCACGTGCACCGGCAGGTACGGGCCGGGCTGGTAGGCAGCAGGCTGGTAGGCGCCGGACTGGTACGTGGCTGGTACGGACTCGTGCGGCGCCGGACGCTGCGGTGCGTCCAGCCACTCGCCGAACCCCGCCTCGCCGCCGGAAAGGGGCGTAGGAGCAGACGGCATATCGTGCTGCGGGGATGCGGCCCAGGCGTCTGTCGACCCCGCGCCGTCGGATTGCCACGCGCCCGGCGTTCCTTCTTCGAAAAATGAGGAGCGTGGCCCTGCGGCCGAACCATCCGGCGAGGCGGCGTGCCCCGCAGCGCCCGTTGCTTTCGGTGCGACGGCGCCGTCGCCGCTCGGAAGGGAGGCCGGCAGCAACCACGTCTCATCCGGCGCCTCTTTGGAGACTTCCTGCGACGCCGAGGATGCCCCTTTGGGCGGCGCGTTGCCCGCCGTGAAGAGATCTTCGTAGAAAGAAGAGGAGTTGGGACCCGCTTTCTTATCCATGTGAGCGCGTGAAATCGGTGCTTCCTACTAAAGGATGAAGAGATGCCGGTGCGCACGGCACCGCTCTTTGACTCGTTGCAGACGGCGGGGCCTGCTGAAAGGCCGCCCTGCATGGCGCACGACGGGCGCGTCGAAACCCGGGGGCCCCTTCCCCGCCTGCGCTATCAGGTTGAGTACCATTTTGGTAGGCCGAACCGCAGTGAGAAGCCATCGCCCTGCTTTTCGCTGCCCGTCCGATCCGGTGATTCCAGGCCAAGACGGAACAGTCACGCCCCCGCCTTGATCCTCGCGAACGTGCGATTTCTGCGCGCATTTGCTGTTTTTAGCAGATGAAAAAGGTGCCCTGGCGACGGGGCATGGCCTGTGAGCAAGGTAGCCCTTGCCGTACGAAACAGCGTTGCCCGGTGATTACGCCAACCATGCGGCATGGTTTTCGCGGAAGCCGAATTTCCATCAAGCCCGCGCAAGCAGTTCTTACCCGCAAGCAATGATTTCAACCCGCTACGCCTCCGCACGTCGCCTCGCCCGGAAGCCGTTCACGCAAGCCGTCGCTGCGATCACCTCTGATGCGCCGGACCGCCACGACGTCCGGTACCTCGTCGATCAAAGCTATCGGTTCGCCTTGGCGTATCTTAAGCAGAAGGTACGGCAGCGCCGGTTGCAGCCCAGCCTCTTCGGCCTCACACTCGAAGACCTCGCCTTCGACTGCTTCGCCGACCTCTTCGAGCGCAACGACCAGGGCCGCTTCGTACAGCTCGCCACTTTCTTCGAGTCGGCCCGCTGGCGCGAACTCGACGAGGCGGGCCTGCGCAGCAGTTTCCGGCGGCTCGTCTTCAGCAAGGTCAATGAGGGCCTCTTCCGCCGCTACCGCGAGGCCGACCCGAACCTCGCCAAGATCATCCGCAATGTCAAGAACGCGATCAAGGCCGACGCCCGCCTCTCCATCGAGCGCCGCCCGAACGGGGCGTATCTCGTCGTGAACATCGCGCCCGAGTCGGCCCAGTTGCCGGTAGCACCTACTGAGATCATGGAGGCCTACCTCATCGGGCGGCTATGCCGGTCCGAGGCGCTCCACGAGGCCGTCGCCTCCTTTGTCGGCTTCGCCTTCGACCACCCGTATTATGCCCCGGAGTACCCGCTCATTCCTTTTGCCCAGGCCCTACGCACCGCATTCCTCCACGCCGGCCAGCCGCCTTCCGAGAACAACCGCCCCGCGCCTTTCCTTTCGGATGAGGTGAGCCGGGCCATCCTGCTCGTCATCGACGGGGTGCAGGACCAGATGCACGCCTCCTACGTCGGGCGCGGCAAAGTCGAGGCCACCACCTACCAGGCCTACTTCCGCGCCATCAGCGACGTGCTGCACGCCGAGTACGTCAGCAGCGCCGACCCGGTCGCCTCCTACTTCGATGCGCTCGGCAAGTACCTGCCCGGTCTGCCGAAAGACACCTACCGGCAGGAGCACCGGCACGTGATGGAGTACCTCGCCAAGATGGCCCGTGCCCAACTGCTTGACTACCTGCAAGACGAACCGTGTGAGGCGTGAAACGTAAATCTGCGATTGGACTTCCGTAGGGACCGGGATGTGTGATCCGAAGCGCCCTCGCCCTTCATCGGCGCCGCTCTTCCTCTCTTCCTCTCTTCCTCTCTTCCCCTCCTCCATTTCCCTTGCTTCCATTCTATTTTTCCGCAGGCTGTGGCGGATGTGACGAGGGGGATGCGGAGCTTGCCTGGCGTACCCCTACCTTGCGTATCAACCTGGATTTTGACCCTGTCGAAATGCGGGGGCGGAACCTTTGCAAGCACGATCCATCTGTGTTGCCAAGTGCCCCTATTCTGTGCCGGCTCGCGTGAAACGTATCGACGAACAGCTCATCGAACGCTACGTCCGGTGGCCCGAGACGCTCTCCTCCGACCTCCGAGCAACCATCCAAACGCACCTGGCAGTGGATGACGTCGCCCGCGCTACGGCAGACTTCTACCGGCAGTTTTACGAAGAATTGGACGCGCAGGAAGAGGTGCCCGCCGCCAAGCTCAATGCTTATCTGGAGCGCCTTTTCCCCTCGCCCCGCGCAGCCTGACCTGGCCCCCCGATGGCCCTATTCTCAGGCGAGAGTTATCTCTATCTCTTTACGTTCCACGTCAGACCTTTCCCCGGAGCACGACGTTCTTTGTGTTTTTCCGCGATTGGTTGTGCGCGCAACGACGGTATAGCGGCGACTCAGGTGCTCATCACGAGGCATCGCTTAGGATTTGCCCCTCGTAGTCGATGTTAGAGAGGGCCTTTCGCTTGGAGACTAAACGTGGTATGAACCAGATCGAACTCGCTGCAAAGCGGACGTTTGCCGAGCACCTGGTGGATCGCCGGGAGCAGGCGATGCTGTACACCCGGCGGCGGTGGTACAACGCGGGGGCACTTGCGGCGGGGGACACGGTGGCCCTCAGCATCGCGTTGTTGACGGCCGGCGTGCTGCGCTTCTGGTGGCTCGGCGAGCCGGTGGTGCCGGTGTGGAGCTGGTATATGCTGCCGGCCTGGTGGGGCGGCGCAGCAATGATGCGGCTGTTGCCCGGATGGGGCCTCGGGCCCGTGGAGGAACTGCGCCGGATGACGGTTTTGCTGTTGCTCTTCTTCGCTCTGACGACCGTCGTCCTCTTCCTCAGCAAACAGGCTGAACTGACCAGTCGCCTCACGCTCACGGTGGCCTGCGGCATCAGCCTCGTCGCGGTGCCGCTTACCCGGCTCCAGGTAAAACGGCTGCTGATTGCAAGAGGCTCATGGGGGCTGCCGACGGCCATCTACGGCGCGGGCGCCACGGCGCGCAAGGTCGTGGAACTGCTACGCAGGGAAGAAGGGCTGGGCTACCGCCCCGTCGCCGTCTTCGACGATAACCCCGACGCCTGGGGCGAGCGCCTGCAAAACGTCCCGGTGCTCGGCGGCACCGACCTCGTCACGGCCCGGGCGCCCGTGGCTATCCTCGCCATGCCCAGCCTGCCGCGCAAAAAGCAGGTGGCCCTGCTTGAAGGCCCGCTTTCCTGCTACCGCACCGTGCTCATCATCCCCGACCTGTTCGAGGCGCCCTCCCTCTGGGTCAAGCCGCGCGACCTCAACGGCATCCTCGGCCTGGAGATCGCCAGTAACCTGATGAACCCGTCGGCGCGTTTCCTCAAGCGCGCCACGGACGTGGTCCTCATCCTGGCAACAGCGCCCTTCTGGCTTCCCCTGTGCGCCCTCCTGGCCGCCCTCATCTGGCTCGAAGACGGAGCCAGCCCCTTCTTCACGCAGGAGCGCGTGGGCCGCGACAGCCGCCTGTTCCGCACGTGGAAATTCCGCACGATGCTGCCCGACGCCGAGCAGGTGCTCTTGCAGAAACTAAGTGAGGACGAGGCCCTGCGGCAGGAATGGGAGACGACCTATAAGCTTAGAATCGACCCCCGTGTCACCCGGATTGGCCGATTTCTCCGCCGCTTCTCCCTTGATGAATTGCCCCAGTTATGGAACGTGCTGCAGGGCGAGATGAGCCTGGTGGGGCCGCGCCCCCTCCCCCGCTACCACCACAACGACCTGGCCGACCGGGTACGCGAATTGCGCGAGCGCGTGCGGCCCGGCATGACGGGGCTTTGGCAGGTATCTGGCCGCAGCGACGCCGGCACTGAAGGCATGGAGCAATGGGATCCCTACTACGTACGCAACTGGTCCCTCTGGCTCGACGTGGTGGTGCTGGTGCGCACCTGGCGAGCCGTCGTCTTCAGTCAGGGCGCATATTGAGCGCCTCCGCCGGTCCCGCTGGTTGGCCTACGGACGAGGGACCGCGAAACAGGAAGTCCACCTTCTTCGCTGCCGGTTTCGGAGCGTTCTTGCATCTTCAGATACCGAAAGAAGGTGAACCATGAGCCATACGCTGCCCTTGGTCCGTCGTCGGTCGTCAGCGGTCTCGCTGAAAGCGAAAACATGAATGAGCAGGCGATAGTGGACGACCCTCCGGCACGCGGCGTCTCCTTCTGGGTATCCAAGGGAGGCTTTGCTGTTTTGGACCAGGCCCTCTTCGCCGGGGCCAACTTCGTCCTCAACGTATTGCTGGCGCGGTGGCTGACGCCGGTGGCCTATGGCACGTTTACCCTGGCCTACTCCAGCTTCCTGCTGATCGCCTCTTTCCACACGGCGGCTTTCACCGAACCGATGCTCATCTACGGCTCGGGCCGGTACGAGGGGCGGTTTCGGCGGTACCTGGGGATGCTGGTGGCGGGGCACTGGCTGGCGACGCTCGCCGTGGCCGGGTTGGCGCTGGGCATCGCTGCCGTCCTGTGGCTGGCCGACGCCCCGACCACGGCCACGGCGCTGGGTGGGCTGGCCCTCGCGCTACCCTTCATCCTGATGATGTGGCTAGTGCGCCGCGCCTTCTACGTGCAACTCCGCCCCCAGGGCGCGGCGGCGTGCGGGCTGCTGTACCTGCTGGTGCTGCTGGGTGGCACCTACGCGCTCTACATAGGCGGCCTGCTCGGGCCTGGGACGGCCCTTGCCTGGATGGGCGCCGCCAGCATCGCCGCTTTCGCCCTGGCCTGGCCGATGCTGCGGCCCCGCCGCTTCCCCTTCCGGCGGCTGTGGCCCGCCAAGCGACATGCTCCGACCGACGCCGACCTGCCCGCCGCCGTCCGCGCCGACCACTGGCGCTACGCCCGCTGGGCCTTCCCCAACGCCGGGCTCGACTGGATCGGCGCCAACGTACACTACTTTATTCTCGTCTCAGCGGCGAGCCTGGCCACGGTGGGCACCATGCGCGCCCTCGACCTGATGCTGATGCCCTACTGGCAGGGCATGGCGGCCCTTCACACACTCCTTCTCCCCATGCTCTCGAAGGACGTCGAAGCCTCGACCATGAGTCTCGGCCATTTCGTCCGGCGCTACGTGGCGCCCTGGAGCCTGCTGTCCATCCTCGCCACCGCCGCCCTCGCCCTCTTCGGACCCTACGCCATGTCGCTCGTCTATGGCGACCATTACACGGCTTATGCGGGCCTGCTGGGCTGGTACGCCCTCATTCTCGTGCCCGAAACCGTCGTGGGCCTGGTGTTTCTGCTGCTGCGCGCCTACGTCCGCACCGACCTCGTTTTTCTGCTCAACGGCATCTTCTCTGCCGCCCTCGTCGCCGGGCTTTGGGGGGGCGTGCAATTCGGCCTCGAAGGGCTCATCTACGCGCGCATCGGCGTGGCCTTCTTGATGTTCGCCGTCGCCCTCATCGTCCTGCTGCGAACCCTGCGGCCGGCTCGTTGAAATAGTTTACGCGACGAACCTACCATGACACGATACTAGGGATGAAGCATCACTAAAGAAGAGGCACCAGAAACGCGATACTTCCGGCTCCTATTATGTAAATCGAAAGACACATGCTGGTAGCCGAATCTCGCTTCCTCCTCTTCGACAGCGCAATAAGCTGGTGGCCAGAGTCGCCGGACAGAGCGGCCTGGCTGCTCAA
>JAHEMB010000259.1 GCA_024643915.1 Rhodothermaceae bacterium
GTTGGAGACGCTCAAGCAGGAAATCCGCCGCGCTCTCACTCGCACGCCGGACCGCATCACCCAACTCCACCTGCGCGATGCACTCGCCCGCATTGACGACATCCTCGACCCCGATAAATCGTAGGGTGATCGCTAGGTGATCCGCGCAACGCGCCAATCCATGTGCTAATCTCCCGGCAGACCGGCCAGTTCGAGGAGGGTTTCGCCCGGCAAGCGTTCGACGTTTTCGATGTGCATTTCATCGCCATCGACGATGAGGTCGAAGCGTATCTTGTCGCCGGGCGCGAGGGTGTGGATCTGGGATGGGTCCTTCATGCGGAAGGTCATCCGCATGGCATCCATGAAGCCGGGGATGGCCTCGTGATCGACGACGAGCGCGGCGCCTTCGTACTGCACGCCCCGCATCACGCCCCGCACTTCGTATACTTGCCGGTCCGTGTCGCCGGTGCATCCGATGAGCAGGAGACAGCAAAGAAGGATCGGGCGGGCATTCGAGAATAGGCGTAGCATGGCGCGGCGGGTTTGGCGAGAATGGTTGACCCTCTGTATTTCACAATCCAGAATCGTACTATGATACTACTGTTCCGGGGCCTTGCCTGATGAATCAAATAGATGCGACGAAGCGGCGAGGCGCGGTCGGCCTTATGATGACAGAATATCTTCCGGTTCATGAAGTGGCCGTCGGCGTGTACCGCGTCACGGTGCCGATTCCATTTCGGGGGCTGAGCGCGGTGAATTGCTATCTGCTGCACGGCGACAACGGCTGGACCTTGGTTGATACCGGCCTGGGCACGCCTGAGGCGCTAGCAGTATGGGACGTCGTGTTCGAGGCGTTGCGGATCGCACCGGAGGACCTCGAAAAGATCGTCCTGACCCATCATCACCCTGACCACATGGGTCTGGCCGGCACGTTTCAGCGGCGTGCGGAGGCGGCGGGACGAAAAATGCCGGTGTTCCTGTCGGTGCGCGAGGAAGAGATTCTCGACTTGATCTGGGGAGACCGGGAGGGTCGCGAGGAGGTGCTGCGGGATTTCTTCGCCCGGTGCGGCGTACCGGACCCGGACGGCTTCAGCTTCCAGCCAAGAGAGGCAGTGGGGATGCGGTGCCTATTGACGCCTTTTCCGGCGCGCTACGAACCTATTGCCCTCGATGCAGAAATCCGATTGGGCGACCGGACTTGCTGCGTCCTCCACACGCCTGGCCACAGTGACGGCCACCTCGCTTTCTACGACCCTTCAGGCCGGCTGCTGCTGGTGGGCGATCATGTGTTGCCCGACATCACCCCGAACATCGCCCTGTGGCCGGACGTCGAGCCGGATCCGCTTGGGCGATACCTTGCCTCCCTCGCCGCCCTCCGCAGCCTCGACGTGCGCCTCGCCCTGCCCGGGCACGGCGGCGTCATTGAGAGGTGGAGCGACCGGGTAGTGACCCTGGGCGCCCATCACGCCGAGCGTCTCACCTTCATGGCGGGCCTCGTCGGATCTCGGGCCACCGTGTATGAGGTGGCCGGCAACGCTTTTCCGCTCGACCGCCTCGACCGGCATCAGGCGCGTTTCGCCCTCACCGAGACGCTCTCGCACCTGGAACACCTCGTCACCGAGCGCCGGTTGGAGAAGGAAGAAGAGGGAGGCGTGTGGATCTACAGAGAAGGGGTGGCGGCAAGGGCGTCTGCTTCCTATTTTCCCGCTCACTAGAACCATGACCCCATCATCAAGAAAAACGGCAACATGGCGAAATTCGAATCGATCCCCGAAGTCATTCAATCCTACCAGGAGCGTTTTCAGCCGGACCAGGCCAGTGGCGTGGACGGCATCGTCCAGCTGAACCTGACGGGGGAAGGCGGCGGTCCCTATTACATGATCATCAAAGACCAGCAACTCGAAGTTGTAGAAGGCGAGCACGACGACCCGACCGTCACCGTCACCACCTCGGCCGAAGACTGGTTGAAGATCAACAACGGCGAGTCCAATCCGATGGCCCTCATGATGCAGGGCAAGCTCAAAGTGAAAGGCTCCCTCCCCATGGCGACGAAGTTCCAGGGGATGTTCGTCCGGGTTTGAAAGCCAGAGAGCCGGGGAGCCGGAGAAAAGGAGAGACGGCGATTGCTAAAGCTTTCTTGCCAGGTCTTCTTTGTATGGAGTGAAGAATGCAGAACAAGAAACCGAAAGTTACCGAAGGAAATGTTGAATGATGAAGGGAAAGACAACACCTTCCTTCTTCATTCCTCGCTCTGCATTCGACATTCCAAAGAGGCTGCTTGAGATAGCACAAACTACTCACGACCTTATCTTCGACTCCCCGACTTCCCAGGTCAGCCTTTCAATAGGAACTGGAAGGCGAGCATGGCGGCGAGGGCGAGCGCGACGGTGCCGGTGACTGCGCTACGCGGCGCATCGCGGAAAGCATCGGGAAGAAGCTCGAAGGCGACCATGTAGACCATCGCTCCAGCGGCGAAGCCCAGCCCGGCAGGCAGGAACGGCGCGAAGACTTGGACGAAAAGAAAGGCGGGCACGGCCATGAGTGGCTGCGGGAGGCTCGAAAAGATACTCCACAGTCCTGCTTTGGCGACGGAGACGCCGCGCGGCACGAGCACCAGACTGATTGCGAGCCCTTCCGGGATGTTGTGCACGGCGATGGCGAGTGTGATAAACACGCCCAACTCCTCGCCCCCGCCGTAGGAGACCCCCACGCCCACCCCCTCGGTGAACGAGTGGATCGTCATCACGCCGACGATCATCAGGGCCTTGAGGGCATCGGCGCCCTGGAGACGGCCCACATGAAAATCGTCGTGTTCAGCAATAAGCCGGCGCGTGACCACAATGAAGCCAACGCCAACCGCCGCGCCGAGGGCGGTGCGCACGGGGCTTTCGAGGGCGCCTTCGTAGAACAGCATAAGGCTCGCCGCCAGCATCAGCCCGCCCGCTGCGGCGTTCGAAAGCCCCAGGTTTCGGCGCGAGATTTCGATTGAGAAGAGAAACGGCAGTGCCCCCAGCCCCGTAGCAATGGCGGTGAGGGCTGCTGCCAGGAAGACCGTGAATACGGTGATTTCCATGCGAGCGGGGTTGGCGCGAATGCGGAGTAAAGACTGCTACCCTGCCCGCAAAACAAGGTTTACCGACTGGCTGAGAATGACCGCCACGCTATCGCAAGAGTACAACAGGGGGAAAAGCGAGCCACTGACTCGCCCGACCCGCATCCCTGGCATTCCTTCCTTGCGCTTTCGAATCGTACCTTGGTTTCAAGGAGCGGCCGGTTTCGGGCGGTTCGTTGAAAACCCGATGGCGCCGTAAAGCGGGCAGGAGCCGACGAGCCCGGTGACGATGAAGACGACAGCGAGGAGCCCCAGCACCAGGGCTGCCGTGCCACTGATCTGTCCTGCCAGATAAAGCACAACGACGATGAGTGCGAGCACCACGCGGATGAACCGGTCGAGCGTTCCCATGTTCTTTTTCATGGCAATCTTAGATTGATTCGATAGTGGGAGCAAGCGGCCTCCGGCCACGTCCTCACGATAAACATGGTACTCAACCCTAAGCGAACGGCGATCCCGCCTTCACCTGTAGGCTAAACCCTCACCCAGCCCCATGCCTTTTCTGATTTACGGCGCCTACGGTTACACCGGCGAACTCATCGCACGCGAAGCGGTGGCGCGGGGCCTCAAGCCTATCCTCGCCGGGCGCAATGCTGAAAGGCTCAACACCCTCGCCGACGAACTGGGCCTCGACCGCCGCGCGTTCGCCCTCGATGATCGAGAAACGTTGCTTGCGGCGCTCGAGGCGGTGCCCTTCGTGCTGCATTGCGCCGGGCCGTTCGCCCGCACCGCCCGCCCGATGGCCGAAGCTTGCCTGTTGACCGGCACGCACTATGTCGACATTACGGGTGAGATCGGCGTCTTTCTCACGCTCGCCGGCATGGATGGGGCGGCGAAGGAGGCGAACGTGATGCTGCTCCCCGGCGCGGGCTTTGACGTGGTGCCTACCGACTGCCTCGCCCTCCACCTGAAGGAGCATCTCCCCTCAGCCACCCATTTGGAACTGGCGTTTCAGGGCTCGCCCGGCCTCTCGCACGGAACTGCCCTGACAGCTCTCGAACACCTCGGCGAAGGTGCTGCTGTGCGTCGCAACGGTCGCATCGAGCGCGTGCCCGCCCTCGCCCGCTCCCGCGAAGTCGACTTCGGAAAGGGGCCTATCCGAGTCGACCTCATCCCCTGGGGCGACGTGGCGACGGCCTTCTACAGCACGGGCATCGGCAACGTCGAAACCTACACGCGCCTCACACCGGGCGTCCGGTTTCTGCTGAAAATGAGCCGGTACCTCGGCCCGCTTTTCCAGTCAGCGCCGGTGCAGGCCCTCATGAAGGCCCTCGTCCGCCAGGCGCCGCCCGGCCCCACCGCCGAGCAACGCGAGCGCTGGAGCAGCTACGTCTGGGGCGAGGTGCGCGACGCAGCCGGGCAGGCCGCCCGTGCCCGGCTGCGGTGCGCCGAAGGCTACAAGTTCACGGCCCTCTCTGCCCTGACGATTGCTCAGAAAGTGCTCGAAGGCGATGCGCCGGCCGGCTTTCAGACCCCGGCCAAAGCCTATGGAGCTGACCTGGTGCTCGAAGTGCCGGGCACGTCGCGAGAAGATCTGGGTTGAACGGAGGGGACGATGGAGCCACGGGACCCGGATTTCCGCAAGCGTGTCACGCAAATCTTCGAAAGGTCGGCATTCGTGCAGGCGCTCGGCATCCAGATCGAAGCCTCCGGGCCAGGTTGGTGCGAGACGTCGCTGAACGTGCGGCCGGATCATCTGCAACAGGACGGCATGGTCCACGCCGGCGTGTTGGCGACGCTGGCCGATCACACGGGAGGCGCTGCCGGTTGCTCGCTCCTGGCACCGGATGTATTGCCCCTCACCGCCGAGTTCAAGATTAACCTGCTGCGCGCGGCGCGCACCGACAGGCTGCGTTGCCGGGCAGACGTGTTGAAGCCGGGCCGCCGCCTGAGTGTCGTGGAGTCGGCCGTCTTTGCCGATCTCGGCGGGCAGGAGAAGCTCGTCGCCAAGGCCACCGTCACCCTCGCCATTCTGCCCCTCCCCGATGGAGATTCAAACGGTTGACGCCTTTCTCGACTACTATGAGAAGATCCGGCTCCGCACGGTGCGTGTGGTCGAATGTATTCCTCCTGAGCGCATCGAGTGGGCGCCGAAGGCAGGCAAGTTTTCGTTCGGTGATCTGATTCGCCCTCTGGCCGCACTCGAACGCTTCATGTTCGCCGAAAATGTGGCAGGCCGCCCGAGTCGCTATCCAGGCCACGGCCGCGCCCTCGCCGACGGCTACGAAGTCGCCCTCCAATACTTCCACGACTGCCACGCCGGATCGATAGACATTTTCACGCGCCTCACCGACGCCAATCTCCAGCAGAAATGCACTACGCCTGCATGCATCGACATCACCATCTGGAAATGGCTGCGGGCGATGATCGAGCACGAGGTACATCACCGGGGGCAATTCTACCTGATGCTCGGCCTGCTCGACGTGCCCACGCCGCCCCTTTATGGCCTGACTTCGGAAGAAGTATTGGCGCAGAGTGTGGCGTGACATCAGAGCGTTTCGAGGAGGGCCAGCCAGCGTGCCCAGGCAGCTTCAAGTGCCGCCGCGTTAGGGTCGCCAGCTTCAGCCTCAACGCCCCGTCGCATGAAACCGTGCCCGGCTCCTTCGTAAACGACCGGCTCGTAGGTCTTGCCGGCGGCCTGCATCAGCGCCTCGGTTGTGGGGATGGTGGCATTAACACGGGCGTCATCGCCGCCGTAGAAACCGTGGACCGGGGCCTCGATACGTGCAAGAGCCTCAGGGTCGTCGGGGGCAGTGCCGTAGAAAACGAAGGCAGCTTGCAGGTTCGGCCGGTTCGTGGCAAACCGGAACGTCTGCGAGCCACCCCAGCAGAAGCCTCCTACCGCCACCTCGCCATTGGCCGCCGGCAGCCCGGATACGTAGTCCACTACTGCGTTCAAA
>JAHEMB010000260.1 GCA_024643915.1 Rhodothermaceae bacterium
TTTTAACGAAATAAAGCCCTGACTTCTCTGCGAGGCCAGGGCGCGTTTCTCGAAAGAGCAGTTCTACTTTTACCGGCTCGACACAACGATGCGGAAGCCGCCGGCGGGGTCGGCCTCCACCTCGGCGGCGAGGCCGGCGGCGAGCGTTTGGAGGATCTCTTCGAGCGGCAGGTCCTGGGAAAACTCACCGGTGATCTGCTCGTCGGCGAGGGAGGGCGCCACCTGCACGGGCGTGTCGTAATGCGCGCTCAGGCGCTCGGCGATGACGCGCAGGGGCGTGGCGCGGAAGATGAAAAGGCCCGTCCAGCCCAGCGCCTCGGCCACATCTACGGCGACAGGTGTGGAGGCCAGCGCGCCGACGGCCACCCGGCTCATCTGCCCCGGTTCGAGGACGACGAGGCGGTCCTGCGCCGCTTTGGGCGCGACTGCCACCGAGCCCGAGGCCAGCACCACCTCCGTCACGTCTACGTCCGCTGCCACGCCGAAGCGCGTGCCGAGCACGGTGGTGAGGGCCGTCGGCGTCTCTACCGTGAAGGGCGCCGGGTTCGGCACGACGGTGAAGAAAGCGCGGCCCGTCAAACGTACGGTCCGCGCGAGGGCCGGCGCTTCGTCAGGATCGGGATAAGAAAGGGTAGAGCCGCCGAGGAGGCGCACGGTCGTGCCATCGGCCAGTTCGATCACCTGCGTCTCACCCGCCGCCGTTTCCACGGTCACCAAGCCGGCATCGCGCTGCACGAGGAGGAAGACGACGGTGAAGAAGGCAACCACCGTGAGGGCAGCGACTACGCGCCAGGCCCGACGCATTCCCACCCTCCGGCCTACCGGTACGGCACGGCGATCAGGCGCCCGGAGCGGCACCTCTTGAGAAGGCGCGGCGAAATGGGCCTCCCATTCTTTCTCAAAAGCGTCAGCCTCGGCGCGGATGCATTGCGCTACGTCGGCGAGGGCGGGATGGGCCGCCAGCGCCCGTTCGAGGGCGGGCCGTGCAGCGTCAAGCACCTGCCGCTCTTTGTCCGTGAGCACATCGGCGCGGCCCGAGGCATCGAGGGCGTAGAGGACGAGGAGGCTGCGGTCAGGCAGATGGCGTTCAAGGCGGTGCCGCACCCCGGCCTGCACGGCACGCCACTGCGCCGCCGCCTCGGCCAGCCCGGCGTCGGCGGCGAGGGCCTGCCGCGCCGCCGCACGCTCCTCGGGCGTCAGCGTCTCGGGGAAAAGAAGGGCCTCGTCCAGCTTTTTCATGTTGATTGAAGAGGCCGCGCCGTCGCGCACAGAGGGCCTCGTCCTTCGTGGTCTTTCCGATGGTGGGGTCGGCGCCTGCTGGCGCCTCTCCCTAAGCCGCCGTTCATCTTAAGAAAGTAACAGGCAGGATCAACGCAGCCACGCCCACAGGGCCGGCCAGGCCAGCAGCAAGAGCGTCAGGGCCTCCCGCATCTTCTCGAAGGCCCGCTTCACCTGCATCTTGATGGCCGCCTCCGTCGAGCCAATCATGCCTGCGATCTCTTCGTAGCGGTACCCGTATTCGCGCAGTTCGATGATGCGCCGCGCTTTGGGTGAGAGGGCCGCGAGGGCCTTCTCCACGTCCACGCGCTGCCCCAACGTCGTGCCCCCGGCGGGTTCGGGCGGGCGCTCCGGGTCGTAGAGGTACTCCTTGGTGCTGTAGCGCCCCCGGTAGAAGTCTTGCAGTTCGAAGAGGGCGGCTTTCATGGAGAAGCTTTTGAGCCGCCGGGTATCTTTGAGGTCCGCCAGGCCGTTGTAGACGCGCAGCAGGGTGTTCTGCACGAGGTCGTCCACCTCGGTGCGCGGCCCGATGCGGCGAATGAAGTAGGCGCGCAGCAGAGGCTCCAGGCGGGCCAGCAGCGTCTCACGCGCCGCGCCCTCCCCTGCCTGTGCCCGCCCTACCAGCGCGCTATCGAATTCCAGCCTGGCCAATGTTTGAGGTTATCAGTTGTCGGTTGGCCGGTTGTCGGTTGGCCGGTTGTCGGTTTTTCTCCTCTTCTCCCACTCCTCCAGTCTCCCACTCCTCACGCTCTCTTTCCTCACTCGGGGAGATGCGCGAAGGCCAGAGCCGCCAAGCCGAAGAGCATCGCGGTCTTGACAAGGGCGCTCACCCGGCCCGCCTGCATGGAGGGGTCGGGCGTTAGCAGGAGCCAGAGCGCCCGCAGCAGGAAGCCGGCGGCGGCGAGGACGAGGAGGAGGTAGAGGCCGCTGTAGCCGAACGCAAGGAACGGCGCAGGGATCAGCACGAGCGTCATGCCCAGCACCAACGCGGCAACACGGGCGGCGACTTCCGGACCGTGGACGAACGGGAGCGTACGCGCCCCGGCAGCCCCGTTGCCCGTCACGTCTTCGATGTCTTTGGCAATCTCGCCCACGAGCGTGGTGAGGAAGACAAAGACGGACCCGACGAGCGCCGGACCAGGTTGGCCTACTGCCGCGCCCCCGTAGAGGAGCGCAAGCGCCACGACGAGGGCCACGAGAACGTTCCCCACCAGCACCGTCCGCTTGAGCCGGGCGCAGTAGGCATACAGCAGCACCACCGATCCGGCGGCCAGCGCGAGGTGCAGCGGCGAGAGGAGCACACTCAAGACCAATCCAACCGCCGAGGCCAGTGCCCACACCGCCCGCGCCGTCCCCACCGCCACCTGACCCGATGGCAGCGGGCGCCCGGGCCGGTTCACACGGTCGATGTCCAGGTCGAACACATCGTTGAGGCTGTTGGCGGCCCCACCGATGAGCGCGGCGGAGAGCGCCGCCACCAGCAGCCGCCCACGCGCTGCCCCGCCGAGGGCACCGAAAGCGTTGAAGCCGGCCGCCAGCAGGCCGCCCACCGCCACGCCGAGCATCGCAATGAGGATATTGGGAGGCCGCAGCAGCCGCACCACCCCGCCCAGGCGACCCGGCCAGCGGCGTGTGGAAAGCGAAAGTCCGTTCACTTGCCTGAGAAAATCAATGGATTCCGACCGGAGCCAACTCCGATGCGATCAAGCACCCAATATCAACTTCCAAAACGCAAATTCCAAATCACGCTAGTGGAGAGGAAGCGCGATCCTCCAACGGCTTTCCTCTCCTTCTCCCGCTCCTGTTCAACTTACTCGTCCGCAGCCCCGACGGTGTATAGATGGAGGCCTCTCTCCTCAGAAAACGTTCCCATACCGTGATTGCCCGGAGCCTCACCCTAATCTGCTTTTGCCTCTGCACGGGTAGCCTGCTGCTGGCCGTGTCCACCCGCGCCCAGACTACAGACGCGGCGGATTACTTTCCCCTCAATGTCGGCAACGAATGGGTCCTCGCCACCATCAGCGATCCGCCCGGCGAACCCTTCGACACCACCGTCGTCGGATCGCTTGAGGTGCTCGATCCGGTGACGTTTGGAAACGTGGCCTACTTTCCCCTGGAGGACCTCGACGACACGGCCAGGCACTACCGGCAGGACGATACGGGCCGCGTCTGGCGGTACTTCCCTGAAAGCGAAGATGAACTGCTCTGGTTCGACTTCACCCGGCAGGACAGCAGCTCGTATAAAGTCGTCGATCCCATGTACGGCTTCACCATGACGGTTTTCGTCCGGCGCGGGCTAACGGCTGACACCCCTGCCGGGCACTTCGAAGCTTGCGTCGGACTTTTTTTCGACGACCCCGACGTGGCAGATGAGGAGATGTATTACATCTTCGCCCCGGGCGTGGGGCTCGTCCGGCGCTACGGCGCCTGGACAAATGAAGTGCTCTACACCGCCACCATCGACGGGCGGGTGGTCACCCCCAGCGAAAAGCCGGAGGGGCACGTCGGCCCTGCGCTGCGGGCGACGAACTTTCCCAATCCCTTCCGCCAAACCACGGTGCTCAGCTTTCGTCTGGCACAACCGGGCTTCGTCACCCTTACTATCTACGACGCTCTCGGACGGACGGTAGCAACGGGGCTGGCCGAGCATCGGGGAGCGGGGCGCCACACCCTTCGCTGGGAGGCTCCTCTCCTCCCCGCTGGCGTATATTACGCGCAGCTTCGCACCCCTGCGACGCAGGCTTCCGTGAAGATGCTGCTGGTGAAGTGACGCCCGACCTTTTCTTCGACCCCACCGCCTTTGCCCCTGATCGCTTCGTCCTCGACTGCCGGGGGCGGCGGCTTGATTGCCGGCCGGGGCTGGACGCCGGGGCGCACGTGATGGGCATCCTCAACGTCACCCCGGACTCTTTCTCCGACGGCGGCCTTTTCCTCGACGTGGACGACGCCCTGCGCCGCGCCGAGGAGATGCTCGAAGAAGGCGCTGCGATCCTCGATGTAGGCGGCGAATCGACGAGGCCGCGTGGGACGGTGTACGGCGAGGGGGCGGGGGCCGTAGCTGGGGAAGCCGAGCGAGCACGCGTGCTGCCCATCGTCGAGGCCCTCGCCCGGCGCTTCCCTGAGGCGCTCCTCTCCATCGACACCTACAAGCCCACCGTGGCACGCGAAGCCCTCGAAGCCGGCGTCCATCTCGTGAACGACGTGACGGGGCTGCGGCTCTACCCCGAGACGGCCCGCGTCGCCGCCGAGGCGGGCGCGCCTCTGGTGCTCATGCACTCGCTCGGCCGTCCCGGTGAGATGCCCCACGAACACCGCTACGACAACGTAGTGGAGGATGTCAAGACTTCCCTCGCCGTCTCCATCGGCATCGCCGAGGCGGCGGGCGTACGGCACGTGGTCACCGATCCCGGCTTCGGCTTTGGGAAGTCGGCGACGGAGAACCTGCGGCTGATGAACCGCGTCGATGCGCTCCTCGCGCTCCGACGGCCCGTCCTGGTGGGCCTCTCGCGCAAGAGCACCATCGGCGCCGTGCTGCGCAGTCACGCGGACCCGGCGCCCGTCGCGGAACGCCTCTACGGCACGCTCGGCGCTACGGCGGTGGCTGTGCTGCGCGGCGCCACGCTCGTCCGCACCCACGACGTGCGCCCCACCGTGGAGTTGCTGCGCCTGCTGGCCGCCACAGCAAAACTTTAGCGCCCGGTTCATAGTTCACGGCTTCCGGTTAGGAGCAGAACCGCCGGTCGACAACCAGCAAACCAATAGCCGAACCTTGGAGCTTTTCAACGGCGTCATATCGATCCGGGTGGCCGATCTCTTGGAGATCAGCTTGGTGGCGTACCTGCTCTACAAGCTTTACCTGCTCATGCGCGGCACCATCGCCGTGCAGATTTTCTTCGGCATCCTCGCACTTTACCTTTTCCAGGTGCTCGTCACGGCGGCGGACATGACCATGCTCAGCGCGCTCGGCGGCAGCATCGGCGAGGTGTTCGTGCTGGCGGTGATCGTCCTTTTCCAGCCGGAGATTCGGCGGTTGCTGCTGTTGCTGGGTCAGAACCCGCTCATCCGGCGTTTCGTCACCTCGCCCGCCCAGGAGGAGATGATGAACGAGGTAGCGGCGGCCGTGAAGGAGATGAGCGAGGACCAGATCGGCGCCCTCCTGGTCTTCGCGCGCTCGACGGGCCTGCGCAGCTACATCGAGACGGGCGCCCTCCTGCACGCCAACGTCACGCGCGACCTGCTCATCACCATTTTCTACGCGCAGAACCCGCTCCACGACGGCGCCACCATCATCCAGGACCGCCGCATTGAGGCCGCCCGCTGCATCCTGCCCGTCTCCACCAGCATGAAGCTCAGCCCGCACCTGGGTTTACGCCACCGTGCTGCGGTGGGCCTGACCGAGCAGACCGACGCCTTCGTCGTGGTCGTCTCCGAAGAGACGGGCAACATCTCGATCTCGGAGAACGGCGAGTTGATTCAGAACGTCAGCGTGGAGGAGTTGCAGCGGCACATGACCGAGGCCCTCACCTTCCAGTCCGCCCCGCCACCCGAACCCGAGTTCGCCCCTGCCGAGGCCTGACGATTTTCGATTTTGAAAAGCGCCGGGCATGGTTGATATTGGCAGCGCAGACGTTTCTACACGATTCACCTCTTCATGGACGAGCGAAAATACCAGAAGCAGCGGGCGCATCTCATCGACGAGTTGCG
>JAHEMB010000261.1 GCA_024643915.1 Rhodothermaceae bacterium
CCGGCCTTGCCGTCATCCGCTTTGCCCGTGGCGCCGACGGCCAGGACGTGGTTATAGTTGGAGGGGAACTGAGGCACAAGGTCGTTGCTGTCGCCGTTCAGATCGCTGCCGCCGTTGCCGGCAGACGTGACGAGGAGGGCGCCCTGCGCGTAGGCGAAATCGATGACCTCCTGGGCCACGCGGGAGCGCGCCCGACCGCCCCAACTCGCGTTGATGACAGCCGCGCCATTGGCCGCCGCGTAGGCGATGGCCTCAAAGCCGAAGCAGATGCTCCCGTCCAACCCGGCCAGCGGGCAAGCGGCGTTAACAGGCATGAAGCGGGCGTTCCACCCCATACCGGCCACGCCCAGGTTGTTGTCCGTGACCGCCGCCGCTACGCCTGCCACAATCGTCCCGTGCCCGGCACTCGATGGCGTTTCGGCCAGGCCGGTCGGATCGGCGCTGTTCGAGGCGAAGTTCCACCCGTGGACGTCGTCGATGAAGCCGTTGCCGTCGTCGTCGAGGCCATTGTCGTCCACTTCACCGGGATTGATCCAGACGTTGGCGCGCAGATCCTCGTGCCGCCAGTCCGTGCCGCCGTCTACTATAGCGATGACGGTGGTACCCTGATCGCCCCGCACTACATCCCACGCCTCCGGGGCACGCACCTGGAGCAAATGCTGCATCTCGCCGAAAAGCGCGTCGTTCGGACTGCCCCTGCGTCGCACCGCCACCCCGTGCAATCGATAAACGAAGCGCGGTTCGGCGTATTCGACGTGGGGATCACGGGCGAGTTGGGCGGCCACCTGCTGCGGCGGCGCCGGGCCCCGGTAGTGATAATTATAGATCTGCTGAAGCGCCTCCCCGCGCTTCCCCACCCGTTGCACAAACGGGAAAACAGGCTCGATGGCGAAGACGCCCAGCTTAGCTGCAAGCCCATCGAGCGACATGCGCCCGGTCTTGCTGCCGCCTTCGCCCATCGGCGCCTTTAGTTTCACCACCACGACGCCCGGCATCACCGCCATACCGTCATCCAGCGAGGCCCGGTCGTCTGCTGCTACGCCCCAGGTCTGCCCAGCAAATAGCAATAGGCAGAGGATGTATCGCCCGCTTCGTTTTCGTCGTGCAGCCTTCATCCGCGTCCTATTTCAATAGGGTCAGCATCCGCTCCTGCGTGGCCGCCCCCGCTGTAAGGAGGTACATGTAAAGGCCGCTCGGCAGGTGATGCCCGTCAAAGGCGACCCGGTAACGACCGGCGGCGAGGGTTTCGTCGACCAGCACGTCCACCTCTCGCCCCAGTAGATCGAAGATGCGGAGGGAGGCCGGCCCGCTCTGGTCAAGCGCAAATTCGATGGTCGTGGCGGGGTTGAACGGGTTAGGATAGTTGGGCATCAGCGCAAACGACGCCGGCACCCCCTCGCCTACCGGCTCCACCGCCACAGGAGCCTCATCGCTCAGGGTAAAACGCGCCAGCACGTTGGCATTGTTGACCCCATCGAAGTCGAGCGCGATATAGAAACCGGCCGGGTCCTCGGCATCGCCGTTGAAGTGAAAGACAGAGCGGGCTGGATAATAGGCGGTGTTGGTCGTGTCCGCCGTGCCGTTGTCTGTTAGGAAGTTCAGAAATCCGTCCTGCGACTCCTCTACGACGTGCAAGACGAAGACGACATCCTCCCCCTCCGTCACATTAAAGGCCCTGTCGCTCAGGTCAATGCTGTTCGCGTAATTGACCAGGTCCGAGGACAACGCGCTGAAAGGAACATCCAGCGAATCGATGGTGGGTGAGAAGGCAATGTCGGCATTGAAGTCGTCAATATTTACGAGACGAAGTCGCAGTATCCCGCTTCCGGAGATGCCAGGCGCCGACACGTTGCCGCTCAGAGGACCGTCATAGAGGGGAAATTCAACCTGGGTGATGCGGCCGGATAAACTGGGCGTAATCCTCACCCCAAACGCCTGCACAAGCGCGCCCCCTACTTCATAGACAAGCGCCGCATCGCCCGAATAATCGATCACTTCGTCTTCCAGGCGCGCCGCCAGGGCGGGCACTTTCGGCTCAGCCGATTCAATAGCTGCAGCGGCTCGCAAGGCCGGCAAGCGTTCCTGGGCATAACTTGCGAGGGTAAAGCTTAGCAGCAGACCGCACGTAAAGATCGTCGTAGCAAGCGGTTTCATCTTCTCTCAGATTGTGTCGAAGGGGTGGCGGTAGTAGACTCGTGCGTGCCGCTTCGGTCAACTGGCGCTGCGTCACCTCTTCCCCGTCTCGATCGACCGCTGCCTATCTACAAAACCATTCTAGGCGTGGGCCGGACTCCCGGAGGCGATCCGCAAGAGAGCACGATGCTAAAAGATACGATGAAATGCAATGCAAAAGGCGGTCTCTGTTAGCCAGAAACGGGCCTCAGCAGGCAGCCTTCAAGCGTCAGTCCAGGGCCGAACGCCATCGCGACGCCGGGGCCGAGGCCCGCGCCCCCCTCTGCCAGCTCGGCACAGTGGCGATCGAGGAAGCGCTTGAGGATGAAAAGAATGGTCGGCGAACTCATGTTGCCGTGCAGGCGCAACACCTCCAGGCTATCGTGCACCGCCTCGTCAGGCAGCGCCAGCACCTCCTGCGCTTTTTCCACGATGGCCCGCCCACCCGGATGGATGGCCCAGAATTCCACGTCCTCCAGTTCGAGGCCGTTACGGCACAGGAGCGTGTCGAGGTAGGCCGGGAGATTGCGGGCGATGACGGCAGGCACGCGTGGGGAGAGGCCCATCAGGAAGCCTTTGTCCCCAATGTCCCAACTCATGTGGTCCATCGAATCGTCGTCGAGGAGGGCGTGGTTATCCTCGTAGACGAGCCGCCCTCCAACCTCCTCGGGTGGCCGCGCGGCCAGCACCGCCGCCGCCGCCCCGTCAGAGAAAAGCGCGTTCACCACAGCATTTTCGATGCTGTCGTCTACCTGGAAATGCAGCGTACAGAGTTCGGCACAGACGACGAGGACGCGAGCGTCGGGGCGTGACTGGCAGAAGCCGTGCGCCACGCGGAGGGCATTGAAGGCGGCGTAGCAGCCCATGAATCCGATCATGGCGCGCTGCGTGTCTGCCCGCAGGCCCAGCCGTTTCACCAGTTCAATGTCGAGCCCCGGCGCGAAGAATCCGGTGCAGCTCACCCCTATGACGTGCGTGATTTCCTCCGGCGCCAGGCCGGCCTGATCGAGCGCCTCCCGGGCCACGCGCTCGGCGAGCGGAACCACGGCCTCGCGGTATTTTCGGTTGCGCGCGCCCGTCGTCGGGGCGGGCTGCAACGACCAATCGGGGGAAAAGAATTCGAAGTCTTGCGCCTCTCGCCCGTAGTCCTCGACACAAGAGAAGCGGTAGTCAATGCCGGAGCGCGCGTAAATCTTTGGAATACGCTGCCGCAGCCCTTCCGGCAGGCTTTCAACACGCTCCATGAACGAGGAGGCATACTGCTGCGAACGACGGAGCGGCGGATTGCCCGTGGCGATAGCTTCGAGAACAGTCACGCGCTTTCGGGAAATGGATTGCAGATCGCTGATGATGCTTCGGAATAACCTACAACGGCGCAATCGGGGGCGATGAGGGCAGGAAAGGCTCGTACGGCGGTAGCCTGGCGGGGTTCGGCGCCTTACAGACGTGTCAGGTTTTTGCCACCCTAGCCGGCGCTCCGGCTCGTCTCACCGCCGGCTGACGCCTCTTCCCGCTCTTGCTCTTTAGCTTCATCCCAGAGCTGATCCATCGAGGCCAGGTCGGCATCGGCCAGGGAGCGACCCTGCTCGCGCAGCCGGCGCTCGATGTGCTGGAAACGGCGGACGAACTTCGCGTTGGTGCGACGGAGCGCGTTCTCCGGGTTGACGCCCACGAAGCGGGCATAATTGACGAGGCCAAAAAGCACGTCGCCGAACTCGTATTCCAGATCAGGCGCCGCCGCGCCTCGTTCCACGAGGTCATGGAATTCCTGAATCTCCTCCTCCACCTTTTCCCACGCGCCCTCACGCTGCGGAAAATCGAAGCCGACGCCGGCTGCTTTTTCTTGGATGCGGTAGGCGCGGAGGAGGGCCGGCAAGTGGCCGGGCACGCCTTCAAGGGCCGAACGGCGCCCTCTTTCCTGCATCTTGATCTGCTCCCAGTTCGTCAGCACTTCAGCTACGCCGTCCACTTTCACACGCTGCCCTGTCGCGTCATCGCCGAAGACGTGCGGGTGGCGGCGCACCAGCTTCTCGGTCTCCGCCTCGATCACGTCCTTGAGCGTAAACCGCCCGCCTTGCTCGGCGATGACGCTGTGGAAGACGACGTGCAGCAACAGATCCCCCAGTTCTCTTTTCAGCTCGTCCCAGTTTTCTTCATCGATGGCCTCGACTGTTTCATATGCCTCCTCGATCAGCAGGTGTTTCACCGATTCGTGCGTCTGTTCTCGATCCCACGGGCAATCCCGCCGAAGCTGTCGCACGATGGCCACGAAATCGGCGTAGGTGTCGAGTCGGTCTTCCTTTTCAGCGAATTGGGCATCGTAGATCTTGTTGTTCATCTAGGACGTCTTTTCAATGAGGCAAGAGAAACCGAAATCCGACACGTGGGCACCACGAGCGCAGAGTGCGACTGACGCAAGTAAACCCGACTGACGAAGTAAATCCGAAATCCAAAATCCAGACTCTCTCTTGCCCTACCCGTGAAGAAAAAAATTGTTTTGCTCAGAAAGGGGATGACGCAGGGCTGACACCCTTGCCCCGTACCTTAGCCCCGAGGTATTCTTCTGCCTCGCGCAAGCATCTACCAAATGCCAACGGGCCGAACCGCTCGGCCCTGCATCTCCTGGTGGATTCATGTCAGCGAGTCGGACTTGGCCGGCGCCGCGAAGGCAGCCGGCGGACTCATGTAAGAATCGCCAGGGGTTCATGTACAACCAAACACACAGCTAGGAGGTGTAATCATGGCACGGGGTATCAACAAAGTTATCCTGATCGGCAACCTGGGGCAGGACCCCGAACTGCGCTACACGGGCAGCGGCACCGCCGTCTGCAACATGCGCCTCGCCACGAACGAGTCCTACCGCGACTCCGACGGCCAACTCGTCGATAAGACGGAATGGCACAGCGTGGTGGCCTGGGCGCGCCTGGCCGAGATCTGCGGCGAGTACCTGAAGAAGGGCTCGCAGGTCTACTTCGAAGGCTCGCTCCAGACGCGCTCGTGGGAGGACCGCGACGGCAACACCCGGTACACGACCGAGGTGAAGGCTCGCGAGATGATGATCCTCAGCAGCCGCGACGGCAGCGGCGGCGGAAGCTACGACCGGTCGGAAGATTTCGATCAGTCGGGCTCCCAGCAGCCACAGCAGCGGCAGGCGCGCCCCCAGCAGCAACAGCGGCAGGCGGCGCCCAAAGAGGACGAATTCACCTTCGCACCGGACGACGACTTGCCGTTCTAACGGTATCCGGTCGTAACGAAAGAGGCGGCGATCCTCCGTACGAGGGTCGCCGCCTTTCTATTTTGCACACGGAGCGTCACTGCCCGAAGTTCGCGTTTCGCTCCGTCGTCCCCTCTGCCTCCACCGTCACCTCGAATTCCTTTGCAGCCGCCTGCGAGCGAACCGGCTTGACGACGACGCGGTAGGTGCCGGGCGGAATGGTGAACTCTTTCGGGTTAGAGCTGGCGCTGGTGTAGGTTCGTCCACGGGCCGCTTCCGTCCCGCCTCCGGCTGGCCGCACGCTCAAGGTGGCATCAACCAGTTCCGCCCCGCTAACCGCGCCGATGCGTAGGATGCCGCTTTTGAAGTCGTGGCTATGATCCACCCGCTCGCCGCCCTTCACTTCGATCCCTTCGATCCGAACATCTTCGACGCCCTTCATCTCGACGGAGCCGAGGAGGACATCGTAGGTACCAGACGCCAGGGGCACCACACGCGGGTTGGTCTCCGGCCCGTTGTAGGTGCGCCCAAAGGCCACCTCCGCGCCGCGCGGATCGAAGACCCGCACACCCGCATCGACCCGGCT